>JAFGTU010000563.1 GCA_016933985.1 Sedimentisphaerales bacterium
CGGACTGACTGTCCCCAGAATGGTCGAGGGTATCATAAAAACGAGAAATACGTGCGAGAAGACCCGCGCGGGCCACGATAGCTCCCAAAGCCACATCAAACCGCCGACGAGGTTGTTCAGAATCACGGTCGATACGCAGGCGGCCGATGCAATCGCAAAGAGCACAGCCAACGCCTTTCCGGCGGCATATCGGTCTGCCACCCGCCCGCCCAGGCTGTTGCCCAGTGAAATCCCCGCCAGCACGACGCCTATGACAGCCGTCCATGTATATAGCGAAGAACCGAGGTTCCTGGCGATCAGCCGGGCAGCCGCCAGCTCCAGGATCATTATGCACGAGCTCGATATGAAGATCGTCGCAGCCGGCACGATTAAAGAGGCCCCAGCGGGGTTTTTAGCCTTGATTTGCCCTTTTTCCATAGGCATAGAGTCTATGCATATACGGTAATCTGTCAATAGTGATTTTAGAGGCCATCATTGCGAGGAAAACGATTCGCTCGATTTGAGGAAAAAGTGCTGGACAAGGCCCGACCGACTTGGTAGAATAACCGTAGGCTCGTGATTATGGGAACATTCAATGGAAGGAGATACTATGAAGGCGAGAACAACTCTGAACGTAATTCTGATGGTTTTCGTCTCTGTTTTTGCAATCGCCGGCACCACCAACGCAAAGACTATTTATGTGGATGCGAACGCTCCAGGTATAAACGACGGCTCGTCTTGGGCGGATGCGTACAACTACCTTCAAGACGCTCTATCCGATGCCAACACGTCGGCGAAGCCCGTCGAAATCCGCGTTGCTCAGGGTATTTACAAGCCGGATGAGGACGCATTAAATCCGGACGGCACGGGCGATAGAGAAGCAACATTCCAGCTCATCAACGGCGTGATCCTCAAAGGCGGCTACGCCGGCTTAGGCCAGCCGGATCCCAATGCGCGGGATATTGCGCTATACGAAACCGTCCTCAGCGGCGACCTGCTGGGCAACGACGCAGATGTCAACGAGCCCTGTGACCTGCTTCGCGAGGCCACGCGGGCCGAGAACAGCTACCACGTCATAACAGGCAGCGGAACGGATGCCAACGCCGTGCTTGATGGTTTTACTATTAGCGGGGGACATGCCAACAGCGATGCTCCCCATAACCAAGGTGGGGGAATGAATAATGATCATGGCAGTCCGACCGTGACTGACTGCATATTTACTCAGAATGCAGCCTTGGACGGCGGGGGAGTTGGCAACTACTATGGTAATCCAACGCTGAACAACTGCACGTTTAGTGAAAACTCGTCGTTTTGGGGGACTGGAAGGGGGAATGGCGGTGGGATGTCCAACTTTTACGGGACCCCAGTGTTGACCGGCTGTGTATTCATTGGCAACTCCTCCGACCGCGGAGGGGGCATATACAACAACGCCAACTCATCGGTCTGCGATGGAAATACCCCGACTTTGGTGAACTGTACGTTTCGGGCCAACTATGCCTACTGGGACGGGGGTGGGATGTCCAACAACTATGATAGCCCAATTGTTGTCAATTGCACTTTCATCGGCAACTCGGCGGGGTGCTTCGGATACGGCACTGGGGGCGGAGCTATCTCTGGCAATCAGACTATTGCAACGCTGATCAACTGCACTTTTAGGGGAAACTCGGCTGATTCCTACGGTGGGGCTATCATATTTGGCGAGATTCCCTACGCCACCAGCAGAATGATCAACTGCATTTTCTGGGGCAATGATGCCGACGAGGGGCCGCAGATCGCACTGTATTGGGCCAGTCTGTCGGTAAGTTATTGCGACATACAAGGGGGTCAGGCAAATATTGCCCTCCTAACCTGTTGTGACGAACTGGCCTGGGGCGCCGGCAATATCGATTCTGATCCCTGTTTTGCCGAGATGGGCCATTGGGACAATGATGTATGGGTCGATGGCGATTATCATCTCAAGTCTCAGGCCGGGCGGTGGGATGCAGACGAGGGACGATGGACGATAGACGAAGTGACGAGTCCCTGCATCGACGCAGGCGACCCGATGAGTCCTATCGGTCCCGAACCCTTCCCCAACGGCGGGATTATCAACATGGGGGCGTATGGCGGGACGGCCGAGGCGAGCAAGTCATACTTCGGCAAACCACCCTGCGAGATAATCGTCGCGGGCGATATTAACGGAGATTGCGAGGTGAATTTCAGTGATCTGTGCATAATGGCCTTGCACTGGTGCGAAGACCACAATTTATGAAACTTTTGGAGACGAACCAGAAGATGCAAACGAAGAAGTGGGGAATTAAAGTACCGATATTATGGTTGTGCCTGAGCGTTGGATCCACCTGTCCGGCAAAAGTCATCTATGTCGATGCCGATGCCGCGGGGGCGAATGACGGCTCAAGTTGGGCCGATGCGTACTTCTACCTCCAGGATGCGTTGATGTTCGCCATCGCCGGTGATGAGGTTCACGTGGCTCAGGGAACGTACAAGCCGGATGACTTTGTCCTTAGCGACCGGCCGAGCAGAGGCCGCGAAGAAACCTTCCAGCTCATTAACGGCGTAACCCTAAAGGGCGGCTACGCCGGGCTCGGCCAAGCTGATCCCGATGCGCGGGATGTCAGTGAGTACGAGACAATTCTGAGCGGCGACCTCAATGGCGATGACGATGACTACCGCAACGGGGAGAATAGCTACCATGTTGGCATCGCCAGCCAGACCGATCCGAGCGCCGTTCTCGACGGCTTCACAATCATGGGCGGCAACGCCAACATTGACGGATTGGATGACAAACAGTATGGTGGCGGCATATACAATGAATCCGGCAGCCCTACACTGATAGACTGCACATTCACTTCCAACTCAGCAAGCCTCTATGACGAGCCCACATTGTGCGGTGGGGGGATGGCCAATTTCAACGGTAGCCCCACATTGACTAATTGCACATTCAGCGATAACCGGGCCGGCACCGGAGGCGGGATGTACAACTACTTCAGCAGCGTAACGCTCGTGAACTGCACGTTCACTCGTAACGGGCGGGCTGGCATGGTACACTACTACAGTGACGTTACTGCACTCGACTGTATTTTCAGTGACAATGAGGGATGTGGGAGCGAGGGCAGCGATAGCAGCACATATACGTTCACCAATTGCATTTTCATAGGCAACAGTGAGACAGGGATGGGGGTCGGATCTGAGTCAACAGCTATGCTGACAAATTGTGGCTTTGTTAGGAATTCGGCATACGGGGCCGGCGGTATGTCGAACGGGGGCACAGCCACGCTAATAAATTGCGTCTTTCGTGAAAATTGGGCAGACCGTGAGGGTGGAGGCCTCTACAATGGAGGCAACGCGAGTTTGTTTGGGTGTCTCTTTATTCAAAATCAGGCCACCGGATCGGCCTATTGGAGCCGGGGCGGTGCGATATACTGCGGCGCGGGCAGCATAACACTCATCGATTGCATATTCACAGGAAACGAAGCTCACGATTATGGTGGCGCGATTGACACCTACGAGAGCACGTTGACAATGGACAATTGCACGTTCGCGGGAAATTCGGCTAATCGTAGCGGCGGCGGCCTAAGCACTGAGTGGAGTACAGCAGAGATGGATAATTGCACGTTCGTTGGGAATTCTGCACCTGACGGGAAAGCTTTGGCTTGCGATTCCTTCTCGCAGAAGTATCCAAGCAGCCTTGAACTGACGAACTGTATCCTGTGGGATGGCCAGAGTGAAATCTGGAACAACGATGGCTCAACAGTCACAGTCACCTACAGCGATGTGCAAGAGGATTGGCCGGGTGAAGGCAACATCGAAGCCGATCCGTGCTTTGCGGAGGTCGGTCATTGGGACGCCAACGAGACACCCGACGATGCGAGCGATGATTTCTGGGTTGATGGCGATTATCATTTGAAGTCTCAGGCCGGGCGATGGGATGCGAACGAGGGACGCCCCACGGGCCCCTTGCGGGGATGGGTGACGGACGATGTGACGAGTCCTTGTATTGACGCAGGTGATCCGGCCAGTCCTATCGGAGATGAGCCGTTCCCCAACGGGGGGCGAATCAATATGGGCGCTTATGGCGGCACGGCAGAGGCGAGCAAATCATACTTCGGCAAAGAGCCCTGCCAGACAATCGTCGCAGGCGACGTAAACGGCGACTGCGCAGTTGATTTCAAGGACTTTATGCTGATGGCCCGACATTGGTTGGAAGAGCACGATAGATGATTGATAATTGATAATTGATTATTGGGGGGCGTTGATATGCAATGCACACCCGGAGGGAATGTGCTTCAGGCAGTTTTGATTGACTTTTTGGCGGATTCTGCTATGATATAAGAGGATGATTGCCGGGGCGTTTGTAAGCCGTGACGGCGATTCCATTCTAAGGATGGGCCTATAAATACAGGGATGGCAGAGTTGGCTTCGGGTTTGAAGGTGATAGTCGTCGGAAGCTCGGCGGATGGCTTTGTCCGGGATGTGTTGAATCTCTCGAATGGCTGTGGCGTCGATACTATTTTTTGCGAGGATGTTTATTCGTGCGTGTCCAAGCTGGGCCGGTCTGCGGGCGGTCTCGTCGTCGGCCGGCTCGATGAGCTTTCCAGAGAAGATGGCCGGCTTTTCGACGTGGCGCGCATGTATGGATACAAATGCTGCTGCTTTGTCGATAGGAATATCGCAGGCAGGCAGAAGGAGCTGCTCAAGGCGATGGAGCGAGGCGCGCTGCTTGCCGCCGAAGTCGAACAGATTGGTGAAATGCTGATGAAACTGTCGGACAAGAACAACACTCCCGAATCAACGGCCCGGACTGATGGGCCTGCGACCGGTGCGACATCGAGCTTCTTCAAGGATGAATTTCTTATCACAAAGGCTGAAATGAATGCCTTGCTTGGAGCTTAGGTAAATGGGTGCTGATGAAAATGAGGAGCGGTCGGTAAAAAAGGCCGGAAGAATTCTGCTGACGGGCGATCTTGACCGGGCCTTCGTCGATGCCGGCGATATTAGCCCGGACAGTTGCGAAATCCGACCCAATATGCTCGATGCGATCGATGCGGCGTCGAAGGGCGAATTTGACGTCCTCGGCGTGGTGATCTCCGGCCTCTCAGGCCGTTTGCCCAGCGCCCTCAAAGCAATCCGAAAATCCTCCGAAGCGAAGATTGTTCTCCTTGCTCAGATGGCCCAGGAACCCCGCGCGATGGACTTGATCGCCACAAACCTGGCCGATGACTACTTGATCTGCCCAATCCGTTTTCCCGCCTTCCTTTCTTGCGCCTGTGATCTTGATCGAAAGACCACAACCCGCAGGAAGGTGGAGCCTGGCGGAGCTTCGCCGCCAGGTCCGGACCCGGCAACTCAAGAGAGAATCAAGCACCTCGAGAGATTAGCTACCGAAGATGATTTAACCGGCTTGAAAAACCGCAAGTATATCTGGGAATTCGCCAGGCAGATTATTCGACGCGCGGAAAACGCCGGCGGGCGGATTACCCTGCTCGTTTTCGACGTCGATAACCTAAAACACTACAACGACCTCTACGGTCATTTGGCCGGCGATTCCATACTCAGGCAGGC
>JAFGTU010000564.1 GCA_016933985.1 Sedimentisphaerales bacterium
AGCCAGCAACCCGAATTGATGCGTTCGTTCTTTCATGCGGCTGGCCTGGAATTGTGAGACGTTACATTCACAACACGACGGTCAATAACGCTGCAACGCCGCATCATAGAATCTTTTGTTGAGGCGAATGTAGACCTCATATACTCCCTTGTCACACCAGGAACATTAGTCGCCAAAGATGTAACTAGAACTATTCCCATTGTATTTTCAGTTGTTACTTATCCTGTGGAGGCTGGAATCATAGAATCGTTGGAGAATTCAGGTAATAACCTGGTGGGAACACGCAACTATATTAGTGTAGATAGACAGTACGATCAATATGAGAGGATTTATGCCGAAACAAAGGTATTGGCGTTTGTCCATCGTAAGGGCGAGGCCAATTCAGTTAGGCAGTATCTGGAAACGAAAGCATGTCTTAAGGACAAAGGGATAGAAGTGATTGATGTTGCCGCTGTTGATTTAGAGGATATGCGAGCGCAATTGGAATCGGTTATTGAGGGCGTGGATTCAGTGTTCTTAGCCTGTGATACTCTTATAAACGTTGGCGGGGAGGAGATTGTCATAGAAATGTGCAAAAAACACAAGAAACCCAGTCTTGCCGGCCTCAAAGGCAGTGTTGGAAAAGGGGCATTAGTTGGAAATGTGGCAGAATTTCGCGGGATTGGACAACTATCAGGAAGAAAGGCAGGGCTAATCCTGAATGGTGCTAATCCATCTTCTCTATTAACCGAATCACCTGCTGACGATTATGTGATTATAAATATGATAACGGCGAAAGAGCTCGGAATAGAAATCCCGCAGTATATTCTAGACGATGCTGAAGAGATCATAAACGAATAAACAACTTAAAGCGGGCGCCCACAATGACGATAAGCGGCAAATTAATCCTTGGATTCATGGCCATAGCCTCACTGGTGGGGTGTGTTGGTATTTTCAGTGCTATATCCTATAACAACATATACGCTAACAATAGTATTGTAACGACAGTAATTGAACTCAATGCTCTCCTTGATGAATCAATGGTTAAACTACTATCACTGATTCAGGCTAAAGACACCAGTGATTATATTAGAGAGAAAACAGACTATGAGGAGCTGAGAGCGCAATATGACTCATCATTTAAACAGTTAACTCATGCGCATTCAGAAGAGCTGTCGGCTTTAGGATTTGATGTAACAGCCTGTCGTACAGATGCAGGTAAACTTGCGCAGATCTCTAATAGGCTGATAGCCTCTCACAAACGATACCTTGCAAGAGATAGACTGTATGAAGAAAAGGCAGGCCGGGAAAAAGAATTACGATACAGGATTAGAGACGCTCTTGTTGCGATGAAGGACGAGGCGCTTACCCGGGATATGGAAATAATGCAATATAATAGTAAGGAGGCGATCTATCAATACAGAGATCACGAACATGGTATTAAGTGGTTAAAGAGCATAAGTACGGTTAAAGAGAATTCTGTGGTCGTGCCTTTAGGAGAGGTTTCAGAAGACCTTGATGCATATGAGCTTATAGCGCAGGATATGTGCAAGCTTATTGTTGAACAGAAAACAAATGAAAACCGGGAGCGCCTCGTGTATGGCGAATTAAAGGAAATGATTAATCGGTATGAAGACAAGCAACAAGGGGTTGTGAATAATACAAAAGCGAAAAGCCGGGCTTTAGCCCATAATACCCATGTGATCGTGTGTGCTGTGATTGTCGGTGCATTCCTTGCATCAGTCATTGTGGGATTAGTCATCGCTCGTTCAATATCAAAACCAGTGGCTAGCTTAGATCACGCCACTCAATCCATTGCTCAAGGCGAGTTCTCTGTGAGGGTTGATGTTGCTACGACCAATGAACTAGGCGGATTAGCATCCTCCTTTAATAAGATGGCCGAAGATTTACAAAGAACAACCACTTCTGTAGATAATCTAAATCGGGAAATCGCCGAACGCAAACGTGTAATGAGAGTGCTGCAAAGCAATCGCAAAGAACTTCAGACTATGTTTGATTCGGTGCCCGCGTTAATCTTCTACAAAGACAAAGAAAATCGAATGCTCCGTATCAACAAGGCTCTTGCTGAGAGTATGGGGATATCTCGAGATGAAATTGAAGGTCGGACGTGCTTCGAGTTGTGGCCTGAGCAAGCGGAATCTTACTGGCAAGACGACAAGGAAGTAATGGCCTCAGAATGCTCAAAGAGAAACATAGTCGAGCCGCTGCAAACGAAATCCGGACGTATGTGGCTACAAACGGACAAGATACCGTACCTTGACGACGAAGGGAACACCATCGGGATAATCGGCTTCTCCCTTGATATCACGCAGCGCAAGAAGGCTGAGGAGGCCCTGAAGAAGGCGAAAGAGACCCTCGAATACGCCAATGAGAATCTCGAACAGAGGGTTGCCGAGCGAACGATTGAACTAGAAAAAACCAACGAGCAACTTCGCCTAGCGCAGGCGGACCTTGTCCAATCGGAGAAGATGGGCATGCTTGGCCGGCTCGTTGCGGGTGTGGCCCACGAGATCAACACCCCTACCGGGGCTATCCTGAACGTTTCTATCGACATGCAGGACCATTTGCGGCAATTTGCGGTGTTGCAAATGGCTGTCGATCGACTGCCGGATGAAAGTCGCAACTGGCTGGCCGACGTATTACCTCGGGTGCTTTCGGGCGAAACTATCACCGCCGAGTCAGCCATTCGCGACAAGCGCCACGAAGTCGAGAAGCGATTCCGCCAAGCCGGTGCTGCCGAAAGCCAACGGATAGCTGAGGTTATCGTCGCTTGTGGTCTGACTGAGCGGGATCCCGAGGAGACTTTGATCAAGCATCTGTCCCAGGAGCCCGTGCTGTCCCTTTTGGAGCATGCCTTGGCCTTGAACAACTCGGCAGAGATAGCTGCCGCCAGCGTGAAGAAGATAGCACACATCGTTCGAGCGCTGAGATTCTATTCACGCGAGGGCCACGGGGAACTTGTAGAGAGCGATGTCAACGAAAGCATCGAAAACACGCTTGTGATATTGCGGAACCGGATCAAACGCATAGCCAAAGTAGAAACAAACCTGAGTGAATCGCTTCCGGCCGTTCAGTGCGGGCCGGAATTGTCTCAGATATGGACGAACATCCTGAACAATGCCTGCGACTCGATTGAGGAATCGAGGACCGAGGGACTTGGCCTAATCGAAATAACCACACGCACTGAAGGTGACCGAGTGATCGCTGAAATATCCGACGACGGGCCGCCCGTTCCCGAAGAGATCCTCCAGAAGATGTATGACCCGTTCTTTACGACCAAGCCTGTCGGAAAAGGCACGGGGCTGGGGCTAAGCATATGCACGGGCATCCTCCGGCGTTGGGGAGGAACGATTTCTTCGCGAAACGAGCCAGGGCGGGTTGTGTTTGAAGTGTCACTGCCGGCGACCGTGAATAACCAAGACGCAAAGGGAAATCCCGGGCAAACCGAAGCTGAGAAAGTTGCCAGCCTTGGCAGCTGAGCGGAGGGGGCAATCATGAGTAGCGGAAAAGATATCAGCGTTATTGCGACAGGACTGGCAGCTTTACATCGCGAGGACGTGGTCAGTGCCATGCAGGCGGAGGGATGGAATGTCAAGGTTGCCGAAGACCTCCAAGAGCTCGTGTACCTCGCGACGTCCGGCGACCATCACTTGGCGGTCATCGCTTGTGAGGATCCCAGGCTTCTGCAAAGCCAGGATGTAAGGACGTTGCTAAGCCTCCGCATAGGCATGTCCACCATCTTCCTGGTGCCGGATGCCTGTGAGACGGCAGAGTGCCCTACCTCGATAATTGGAATTACCTCCGATCAAATTCGAAGGATCGGCACTTCGATGAACGAACTGATGGATATCTTCAGGTACGAGCTGAATTCCATACTCGCTAATTCCCATGAGTATACGGTGATTCTTGTTGACGACGATCAAGAGTTTCTGAGGTCCATGAAGGCTTTTCTTCCACATCGGTTGAGGGAGTCACTGCCACGTTTCAACTTGAACTTCGAGTGTTTCACCAGTCCGAAGGAGGTCCTGGACAACATAAGGCGTCTTGCCGCCGCTCATCTGGCGGTGGTAATCTGCGATCAGGTCATGCCTGAAATGGATGGCATTGATCTGCTGAAGCAAATAAGGGCGCGTTGTCCTCATGCGAAATGCGCGCTCTTGACGGGGCAGGCAACACTTGACTCAGCTATCAAAGCGATTAACGAGCAGGTACTGGATAAATACTTCTCCAAGCCTATCGAACAGCCTGCGGATTTTGCCAACGAGATCAGGCATTTGCTTCACGATTATTACTCCCGCGTGGTGACCAAGTCATTCCGTCATTGTCTGGCGGCACAGACAGAGTTGATCCGCACTATCAACGTTACCAGGGATATCGAAGATACCATCTCCGTGGTGGTGGATATCTTCCACAAGCAGATGCAAACAGATCGAGTGATATTGGCACTGGTCGACTATGACAGACTCGTCATTCGCGCGGGATTCGGCCTTCCAAACGAACTTCCAATCGGGGCTGCGGTTCCCGAAAACGGCGTCTTCGAGTGGGTTCTTGAGAGACGCCAGCCTGTCTATGCTTTGACGGACAAAGATTTGCCGGCTGGGATTACTCCCCAACCGTACCTGGCCAGGCCGGTAATGGCGCTGCCGCTGGTCTGGGGGGACTCGCTGCTGGGCGTAATCCTGATAGCCGGTCGAGCCGAAACAAAACCGTTTACGCGCGTAGAGCAGGTCTTGATGAGTTTCCTCGCCGACACCGTTTCAGTGTCGGTCTGCGGATTCAGCAGGAGTGTGAAATTCAGCCGACTCTCGCAGGTTTGAGGCAAAACAACCTTACGGTCTTCCATCAGCAGTTTCGTCCGGCAATTCCGGGGCCCTGGCAATTTAGTGAAGATTTGCGGCCTTACCTGGCGGGGCGGTCCCGTGCGGCAGCGCCTATAATTGGGCTGGCAGTCGGAGTCTTCTGGGGAGGAAACGGTCATGTGTCAAACATGCGGTTGCACGCCGTGCAGGAAGTGCGGCCGGGCTATCAAGAATAAGGTGTGCAGCGGCTGCGGAAAGGCGGCTTCGGTTTGCACCTGCAAGCCGCTCAAGAAGTAGTCGATCACTCCAAGATGTTGAAAATGTCGGGCCTTACTGGGAGCGGCTCCATAGCGGGGGGGGTGGGAGCCCGCTTCCGTAAGTGCCTGTCTAAGCGGTAAATCCACATCCTTACCAAAGCGGCAACACTTCCCTGCGAACCCTATCGGATCGCGCCCGTTCAAGTTACGGCCAAGCGCCCGCGCGAGATAGGGCGGCTGAAATTGATAGTTAACGGCTGCCCGAAAAACTTACGATTCCGCACATTTTCGGAAATTCGGCTCACAAGGGGGGTTGACAACAAGCAGGTATGCGGTATAATGATTGGTGCTTACAAGGGGTTGCTCGCCAACCATGCCCCTTGGTCTTAAAGGTTGTGAAAACCAATGGTGCGTTGGGATAATCCCTTTGCTCTAGGGATCTGACGCCACACGAGGAGGAGAAAAACTGTGTATAAGCTCAATTCTAGACTCATTGTATTTGCGCTCGGTGCGCTGGTAGCGGTTCTCTTCATGCCACAACTCACTTCGGCTGCGGTAGTTACCGGCCAGAACTCGATTCTGCAGTCTGCGGGTAACAATGTCTACATCCCGATTACCGCCAATGCAAGCGGTGAGCTGGGCGATCTCTGGCCGGTCGGTACGGGCACTGTCGGCCTGACCGTCGAGACGGGCGTTAATGTCCCTGCATTGGGGTACACCGAGGGTAGTTTGGCCTTTGCGCTGTCGTTCGACATCAGCAGCGAGATTCCGTCCGGGCAGGAGATGAAGCTCCCTGACTCGAAGATCTATCTGGACTTCAGCGACATCGATTTCGTGCTCGTCAACAGCGGCGTCAATGTCACGCACTACGAGACGCTGTCGATCTGGCTGTTGCTGGACGCGATCAGTCCGACCGCTCCGAGCGGGCCTGCCGACCTGGTCATCAACTCCACGAACTACAGCAATTATCGCGAGGATGGAATCATCGGTGGTTCGACCAACAAGACGCCGATCACGTACGAATTGGAGCTTCCAGGCGACCTGGGTCTTACGCAAGGCGACCTCGACGGCAACATCAACGTTGATTACGAGTTCGGCATCTGGTTGGAGTTCACTTCGCGCCTGACCAATTCCGGCACGTCGATATCGCGCGGCTGGTACAACACGCTGGAAGAAGTCTCGGACAGCATGGTCTTCGGCGTGGGCGAAATACCGGAGCCGGCGACTGTCTGCCTGCTGGCTATCGGCGGATCGCTGGTGCTGCTGCGCCGCAGGCGCGTAGCCTGAGGAAACTGAATTAGAGGCTCACGGTTTGCTCGGTCTGGATGGCCGGGCGCTGTTAAGAACGTTTGACCGGTGATGAAGAGAGGATATGGGGGGACATTGGAGTGATTGATGGGCTTTGTGACAGACGGATGGAACCGATCGCGGATCTGTCAGGCGGTTGTGGACTCTGCGGTCTTAAGGGCAAGTGAGGCGAAAAGCTCAGAAGCTTACCTGCCTGAGACCATTTCCCACGACAGCAACGCGAAAAGGACTAACATCCTGGGCATAAGCGGCCGGCTTAGACGCTCTGCCCGCTCACATCAGCACGCGCCCGAGCAAACTCTAAGAAACCTCTCACCCAAGGCTCACTTGGGCGATCACTTCGACAGCGGATCCACACTCGCAAGCCCCAAAGTATTGAATAAAGTATCAGTTCCGGCCAAGGCCGCCCCTGAGCCGGTAGCCGCAGTCAGCGGTTGCCGGCCTGCTCGTAGCACATCAGCCCAGGCGGATAGCTCAACTGGCCGGTTTTTGTTTCTGAAGGAGGAGTACAAATGCTCAAGGCGCGGATCGCGGCCGCGTCCATACTGCTCGTTTCCCTTACTACGGCAGCTTGGAGTGCGACCTTATCTTACAATCTCGAAATGGAATTCAGCGGTGCAACGCCCCCGGCAGGGGCTACGCCATGGCTGAATGCCACTTTCGACGACGGCGGGACGGCGGGATCGGTAACGCTGACGCTTACAGCGACCAACCTCATCCTCGACGAGTTTGTCGGCGCGTGGATGTTCAACCTCGATCCCATCCTGGATCCGAATCAATTGGTGTTCTCGCTGCCGACTAAAACCGGCAGCTTCGATGCCCCGGTCATCAGCACCTCTGTGGATGCCTACAAGGCCGACGGCGACGGCTATTTCGACATCCAGCTGGACTTCGCAACTGGCGGCGGCGCCAGTGCCCGATTCGGCCTAGGCGAGGCAGCCCAGTACAGCATCACTGGCATCGGCTCGCTGACGGCCGATTCGTTCGGCTTCCTCAGCGCCATCGGCAGCGGAAAGGATCCCCTGCCGACCGCTGCACACATCCAGAGCATCGGAGAGGACAGCGGCTGGATTACAGTCCCCGAGCCGGCGACTTTGGCCCTGCTGGGTATGGGCTGCTTGGGGCTGCTTTTACGCAAGAGAAGATAACGAGGCTCATTAGCAGTAGCGGAAGAAAAATCCGGCCTTGCATTGGCTCGACCGTTTTGAATGCAACCTAAGGCATAAAGAGTTACGCCTGCAAGCCGGAAGCTTTTAGTGGAGCAGGAGGAGTCATATGCGGCTCAGGGTGTTGCTGTACGCAATTGTTATTTGTATCGGGGTTGCCCTACCCGCTGCCGGGGCAACCATTACATTCACGGGAATCGGGCTCGATCTTAACGGGCAGGGATTCGGCCATTTTCCGCCCATTCTGACGCTGAAGCCCCATGCCAACGCCACGACCGAATGGGGCGAGGTTTTCTGGGATGGAATAAGCGATGTTCTGACCGGTGACGCCGAGAAGAACAAGAGCGAGACCATCACGGCCGGTGGGCTGCTCGACGAGGGCGTCACGCTTGATAATTTCGGCCTGATATTCAACATCAACGAGCCCGGCTCCAAAGAGGACCTTAACTTGTTCCAGTTCTCGGTGGACTTCTTTACCGCCTCGGGAACCGAGATTCTCAGCGCCGAGTTTGACGGCGGCAGCACCGGCTTGAATCTTGAAGGCTACGATCACGGCCAGGGCAAGGCCGGCTGGCTGTTCGCGATTAACCTG
>JAFGTU010000565.1 GCA_016933985.1 Sedimentisphaerales bacterium
ACGCTCTGGCAAGTTGGTGGCAGTAGCCATAATCAGGTAGAAACTCGTGTCCCTTGGCGAACAGGATCAGGTTGAGCATGTCGGCGTCTCCGTGCCCCCATAAGCCGGAGAAATGAAGGTGTGCCTGTATCTGGTTCTCCCCTTTGCCGCATCCCAGAATGGCGTGTCCGAAGCCGGGGAAAAGCATGGGGCGCGACTCAGCGAGCGGGGGGCCTCCTCTTTGATTTGTCGACCAGGCATTGTGGATTGCGACTACGTAGCCGTTCGGGAAACGAAACTTGGGCGTCGCTTCTGCGGATTTCCGTTCCAGGTAATTCCACAGTTTGGGATTTAATTTAGCGATGCCGAGATTATCGAACCGCGTACCGTCCACGATGTCCGCGTAGCCGGGCGGGTCGGAGTAGCCTCGGGCAAATCCACTCAGCACATCTACATATCCGCCGCAGGCTCGGTGGTAGCCTGAACCTCGTGGATCCTGGCCATCCAGACAGTACGGCGCGCCGGCACAAAAAGAGCCAAAGAACTCCCGCACTGCCCAGTGCATGGTGGGCGCATCCTTGAGGCAGTAGGCGGCCCTGACCATCCAGTCGGGAACCGGCGAACCCAATTCCGTTATCTCCATGGAAATAGCAAGTCGGAATCCTTCCTCTATTTTCGCCCGGACATCGTAACCCAGGCGATCGCTCATTTTTTCGAATTCATCGCTCTCGTAGAGCAGGTCGTATGCCTTGATCAGCTCCAAATCCAAGGCTCGCTTTCTCAATCCACTTAATTTGCCGACCTGATAAGCGATATAGGGAGGACTGGAAAAAAACTGCACATGGTATTGGTCGTTACCTGCGAATCCGTGTACCGGAATATCGGGCCAGACTTCGCGGAACCGGTTCATGATTACAATGGCCTTGTTGGCATATTTTGCATCTTTGGTAATCAACCAGAGTTCCGCCATCGTGCGGCAGGCCGCAACAAGCGTCTCGTTAAGACGATATCTGGCCGTAGCAGTCAGGAATATCATTCGCCCTTCATCGTCGCGATAGTATTTATAGACCTGCTCCTTTCCGGTTGGGGTCTTCACACGCAATTCGGCGTTCTCGGGATAATTTTCGTTGGGGTAAAGCTCCTTGCAGATTGTACAGCGTATGTGAAGCGGGTCGCTGATGTGCCAATCGGACAGCTGGTCGATCTCGCCTCGCTGCACATCAGGACTGCCGCATTTAGGGCAGCGGCATTGTTCAAAAGCCGCCATATCTGTAATCAAGGAGCATATCTTTTCGTCGCTGAGGGCAAGAACGTCCTCGACCGTCGTCGGTGTCTTGGCATAAGACGTATAAGCAAGTGCCTGTTTCAGCAATTTCTCAACGCGGTCCTTCGACAACGATACGCGCTGGAATGTTCGTTGGTAGTACGCTGCTCCTTTTTCCTTCGCCGTTTCGTTGTTCTTGTCTTCCCCAGCCAATGTGCTGCTGAGCACGAGAAAGGATGTAAAGAATGCAATTACAGCACAGCAGTAATTTAAGCGAATCTTCATCACGACTTCTCCTTTACGGGTTGACAACCGTCCGGACATGCGGTTGTTGTAGCCCAGTGTAAATAAGGTCGAAGAAATAGGTTTCAGCCTATCTTACAAAATATACCTCCTACTTCGATTGTCAAGCCGGTTTTATCCTCTGAATCCTCCTTTGATTTTCTACGGAGCAAGTCTGTGGCGAATCAGAGGCTTGAGCTCGCTTAAACTTGTCTCAAAGGCCGAAGGAGTATATAAATAAAGTATGGATAGGGTTGTCGAAGGTACAAGAGCAGGACGGAGGATGTGAAGGTGCGTCAATTGGTAATCAGGTGTACTTTGATATCACTCGCCTTGGGGGTCACTGCGGTCACTGCAGGTGCCCAAGAAGGCGCTGAGTGGGACGCCCAGGCGGTTGAAAAAGCAGTCGAGAAGGCCAAGGATTATATCTGGTCTAAGTGGTCTGACGGGCATTGGAAGGAATACCCCCACGGCACGGATGTTAACTACTACGAGGGTGGGACTACGGCACTGTGTGCGTATGCACTTCTGGCCTCCGGCGAAAGCCCCCAGGAAGCCCGTATGCAAAAGACGCTCAAGTGGCTCGCCGAAGTGAACATGAAAAGTATCTATGCTCGCGCGCTACGGGCAAACGTCTGGGCGATGCTCGGTCGAAACAGCCCATACCACAACCTCCTCGAACAGGACACCAGGTGGCTTGTCGAGGCCGTCAGTCCGGAAGGGGCTTACACATATACCGACAGGCGGGACAAAAGTGGCAAACGACTCAGTTCACCGTACGATAACTCTAACAGCCAACTGGCCGTTCTGGGCGTCTGGGTCGGATCTGAAAACGGCATCGAGGTGCCGCGAGGCTATTGGGAACTGGTCCAGAAACACTGGCTCGATGAACAGAAACCTGATGGGGGATGGAACTACCGCATTAGCACGAGCGGCGCATCTTACGGCTCTATGACCGCCGCAGGACTGGCGACTATGTTCATCTGCTTCGACGAGCTCTATCGCGATGAGTTCATCAAGTGCAGGGCGAATACCGACTATGAGCCGATCGTCCGCGGGCTGGAATGGATGGACAAAAACTTCAGCGCCACCGAAAATCCGGGTAAAGACGTAACTTATTATTTCTATTATCTTTATAGTATAGAGCGTGTCGGCCTGGCCAGCGGGTATAAATACTTCGGGAACCAGGACTGGTATAAACTTATAACCTCAAACCTCCTGCGAAATCAGAATCGTCTTGGCGGCTGGGGCGGCATCGCTGACACGTCTTTCGCCCTCTTGTTTCTTGCCCGCGGCCAGCACCCGGTTCTGTTCAACAAGCTCAAGTATTCCGGTTCCTGGAACTGCCGGCCGAGAGACCTGGCCAACTTCACGCGATGGGTCTCCAGGACGTTCGAGAGGCCTGTCAACTGGCAGATAATCCATCTGGGCGTGCCAGTGGCGGAGTGGCACGATGCGCCTATTCTCTATATCTCCGGCTCGACTGCCCCGAAATTTACCGATGAGGACATCGCCGCGCTTCGGCAGTTTGTCTATCAGGGCGGCGTTATATTCTCCGAGGCCGCCTGCAGCAGCTCGGAGTTCAACATGGCGATGCAGAATTACTACGCCAGGCTGTTCCCGCAGTACGAGCTGACCCGCCTGGACAACAAGCATCCGATCTACGACATTCACTTCAGGATCTCCCGTCGCAGGCTGATGGGGGTCTCCGACGGTGTCCGGCTTCTGGCCGTCCACTCGCCGGCGGAGGTGTCTCTCGCCTGGCAGATGAATAACTACGCCACGGAGAAGGACATATTCGGCCTTGGTGCCAATGTGTATTTTTACGTGACCGACAAGGGCTCCCTCCGCAATCGGGGGGTGAGTCCCTGGCCGGTTGCGAAGGCCTTTACTCCTTCGGAGACGGTGAAGGTTGCGGTAGTCAGGTACGGCGGCAATTACAATCCCGAGCCGCTGGCCTGGAAGCGGTTTTCGATCCTTATGGGCAACAGGGACGGCATAGGTGTGGAGGTTTCTGAGCCTGTGGGGATAGCCGAACTGGACGCATCTAAATATTCAGCCGCCGCGATGACGGGCACTTCGGCCTTTACGCTTTCGGATGAGGAGCAGAAGGCCTTGCGGAAGTATATTGAGGGTGGCGGGACGCTGGTAGTTGATGCCGCCGGCGGGTCTGAGGCCTTTGCGGATTCCGCCCAGAAGGCCTTTGCCGGGGTTCTGCCGGGTGGCGAACTGAGTCCTGTTCCATCCGACCACGTCATTTACACCCGGAGCGGCGGGGCGATTGAGAGGGTTTCATATCGCAGGGCGGTTCGTGGAGCGGTGGCCGATTCTCATAAGCCCCGCTTGCAAGGTGTGTTGTATAAGGATCGGTTTGCGATAATTTTCAGTCGGGACGATTTGACGGCCGGTTTGTTGGGCTATCCCTGCTGGGGCCTGGTCGGCTACGAGCCAGACAGCGCCTTTGCACTGATGCGAAACATCCTGATGTACGCCTGCGGTAAGACAGCACCGTAATTTTACGACGTATGGGTGTCATCGGGGGAGGCGGTTTTGCCTGGCTGCGTTGGGAGCGTTACAGTAAAAGTCGTTCCTTCACCACGGGTGCTTTCTGCCCGGATTTCCCCGCCGTGCTCGGTAACGATTTTTTTCGCCACCGCCAGTCCCAAGCCGGTGCCTTTCTGTCCTTTGGAAGAGCGGAAAACATCGAAAATTCGGCCGATTTCATCCGGCTCGATGCCGATGCCATTGTCGGTGACACGGATTGATACCGTCCGGTTCAGGGAATCAAACTTGCC
>JAFGTU010000566.1 GCA_016933985.1 Sedimentisphaerales bacterium
CCAACCGGGGCGATCAGCGACGACTGGAAAGACAA
Source organism: Sedimentisphaerales bacterium (assembly GCA_016933985.1). Taxonomy (GTDB): domain Bacteria; phylum Planctomycetota; class Phycisphaerae; order Sedimentisphaerales; family Anaerobacaceae; genus JAFGCD01. The sequence continues at coordinate 36 of JAFGTU010000566.1, forward strand.
CGGAGATTTCGACGTTTCGCAGTGGACATACGTAACCGGCGGACCGGGCGGTGTGGGCTATGAGAGGAGCAGCGGCTACGAGGATTACTTCACGCTGGACGTCGAAGCCGAGATGTACAATGCACATAATAGCTGTTTTGTTCGCATTCCGTTTGTTTTCAGGGGCGATGCTACAGCGTATGACACTCTGACGCTCAAGGTGCGTTATGACGACGGGTTCGTAGCGTACATCAACGGTGATGAGAATGAAGTTGCCCGACGAAATTTCGACGGCACTGCGAACTGGGACTCAGGTGCTTCACAGACCCACTCAGATTCGGTCGCGGTTGAGCTCGAGCGGATGGACATATCAGACTACCGTGGCACGATTGTGCCCGGCAACAATGTGCTGGCCGTTCACGCGATGAACCACATCAACAATCAGTCCGATTTTCTGATCTCGGTGGAATTGGAGATAGGCAGGGGTGGCGGTGGTTCCGGCGGGGATGTATCCGACAGCGCCATCGAATACTCCGGGCCGATGACATTCAGCCGCAGCACACAGGTCAGGTCGCGAGTTAAAAGCGATACGACGTGGAGCGCCCTTAACGAGGCGACCTACGCCGTAGGCCCCGTGGCCGAGAGCCTTCGGATAAGCGAGATAATGTATCATCCGCAGGAAAGCGGCGACCCGAATGACCCCAACGAGGAGTTCATCGAGCTGACCAACGTGGGAGGCGAGAGTATAAACCTCAGCCTGGCCAGTCTTACAAACGGGATAGAATTCACATTCGGCGACGTGGAGCTTGGGGTGGGCGATTACGTTGTTATCGTCAGAGACGAGTCGGCCTTTGCGGCGGCGCATCCGGAGTTCTCCGGCGTCATTGCGGGCCAGTATGGCGGGAGCCTGAATAACGGCGGCGAGCGAATCGAGCTGAAAGACGCGATGAGGCAGACGATTCTTGACTTTAGCTATAAAGACGGCTGGCGCAATATTACCGACGGAGGCGGCTATTCGCTGACGATAATCGACGCGAGCAATCCCGACCCGAATAGCTGGGATTGCAAGGACTCGTGGCGGGCAAGCGCTTATGCGGGCGGCTCGCCAGGCTGGGACGATAGCGGCGTCGTTCCGAATCCGGGAGCCGTAGTGATAAGCGAGATTATGGCGCACTCGCACGGCGATGCGCCGGATTGGATCGAGTTGTATAACACAACGGCCGCGCAGATCGATATCGGCGGGTGGTATCTCAGCGACAGCGAGAGTAACTTGAAGAAGTACCGCTTCGCCGACGGTGCCAAGATAGATGCTTATAGTTATGTGCTCTTATACGAGGACGTGAACTTCGGCGACGGCAGCAGCGATCCTGGCAGGATCGCCGGGTTTGGATTCAGCGAAAACGGCGAGGCGGCTTACCTGACCTCCGCCGAGGCGGACCTCTTGACCGGCTACCGCGAGGTCGAGAGCTTCGGCTCATCGTACACGGGGATATCGTTCGGCAGATACCACAAGCTCAGCACGGGCAACTACAATTTCGTGGCGACGGATCATAATACTCCGGGCCGAGCCAATGCGTATCCCAAAGTCGGGCCAATTGTGATCAACGAGATTATGTACAACCCGGACTGGCCGGCTGCCGGCTTATACGGCAACGACAGATACGAGTATGTTGAGCTCAAGAATATTACCGGCGCGCCTGTGAGTCTTTGGCGTGAGGATAAGCTGCTGCCGTGGAAGTTCTCGCAGGGAATCGATTACGTCTTCCCGGATTGGCCGAATGATGCAACGATACCGGCCAGCGACTACATTGTCGTAGTCAGAGATGTGAACGCATTTACGGAGCGTTATCCGAGCGTTCCGGGTGAGAAGATTTTCGGGCCGTATGAAGGGCAGTTAAGCGACGGCGGCGAAGAGCTCGAAATCAGCATGCCCGGCGATAAAGACAAATTCGGGCGGCAACACTACATTCGCATCGACCGCGTGACGTACAGCGACGGCTCGCACGATGAGGACGTTCCTGGCGGCGTTGACCTGTGGCCGGCTGACGCCGACGGCGGCGGCGATTCGCTGAATCGTATAGCCCCTCAGTTGTATGGGAACGACCCGAACAACTGGACAAACGCAGCTCCATCTCCCGGAATTTGAGGTTGCGCGTCCGGGCCGCTCGCGGGCTGCGGCGTTGACAAAGTCGGCCGAGTTTGTTATACTTGTTTTTTGATGGTGTCCAGGATTGGCGTCGCAAGCGCCGGAAGCCCTGGAATTCAGGAATTATTACACATGCTCAGATTTGTTCGGGTGTTACCGGTGATATTTTTGGCATTTGCCGCCCTTGCTGCGCGCGGCGAGTGTCCGACAGGCGATCTGAGCGGGGATTGCACGGTCGACTTCGACGACGTTTGGGCGATTGCCGGGCATTGGCTGAGCGGCGCCGGCAGTGAGGGCGATATTGTCGGCAGCGACGGAGTCAATATGGCCGACTTCGCGGCGCTGGCGGATAATTGGGGCAAGTCCGAGGCGGCGGTGGTGATCAACGAGATTCATTATGACCCCGACGTCAAGACGGATCCTCTCGAATTTGTGGAATTGCATAACAGGATAGCGATGGACGTGAATATATCGAGCTGGTACTTCGGCTCCGGCATTACGTACCAGTTCCCGGTGAATACGACTCTTCCGGCGGGGGGCTATATTGTGGTAGCACAGAATCCCGAGCGGATCCGAGCGAAATACGGGGCATATTCCTGGCTGATTTATGGGCCGTGGGCAGGCAAGCTGAGCAACAGCGGCGAAAGAATCGAGCTGTGCGACGCCGCCGGCAACCAGATCGACCAGGTCGATTACCAGCTTGGCTTTCCCTGGCCTACGGTGGGCGATTCGGTGCCCGACGCCGAACCTCCGAACGGAACGGGGCACTCGATCCAGCTTGTGAATCCGTACATCGACAACGATCTGGGCGGCTCGTGGCGCTCCGGCTTTCCCACTCCGACCGGGAGCAACTTCGTGGTATATCTTGACAATCCGCCGCCTCATATGCGTCAAGTCAGCCACAGCCCGAAAGAGCCTATTGGCGGCGAAGATGTGACGATAACGGTTAAAGTAACCGATTCGGACGGTGTCGGCAGCGTCACGCTATCCTATCAATTCGTCCAGCCGGGCGGCTACATCCAGTTGAAAGACGCGCTGTACCAAACCAACTGGACCTCGGTAGCGATGACCGACGACGGCATGGGAGGCGACGAGGAAGCCGGCGATGATATCTACACTGTTGTTATTAACGGAGCAACTCAAACGCATCGTCTGCTTATTAGGTATCGCATAACGGCGGTCGATAATACCGGGGCAAGCATAACCGGTCCCTACGCCGACGATCCGGTGCCGAATTTTGCATATTTCGTTTACGACGGCGTTCCCGCCTGGCACGGTGCGACACAGCCCGGCGTCACACCGGTAGTCGAGTACGGCACGGATCTGATGCGGTCGCTGCCGGTTTATCATCTGATCAGCAAGAAAACCGACGTGGAGTCCTGCACATGGCAGTCGAGGTACACGGGCGAGGAGTACTTATGGTACGGGACACTGGTTTACGACGGTGTAGTCTATGACCATATCCGTTATCGCGCTCGCGGCGGCGTCTGGCGGTATGCTATGGGCAAGAACATGTGGAAGTTCGACTTCAGCCGCGGTCACAGGTTCCAGGCTCGCGACGACTACGGGCGGAAATACGACACCAAGTGGGACAAGCTGAACTTCTCGGCTTGTATTCAGCAGGGGGATTATTGGCATCGGGGCGAGCATGGGATGTTCGAGGCGGCGGGGTTCAAGCTCTTCAACCTTGCCGGCGTGCCGGCACCGAAGACGAACTGGGTCCAGTTCCGTATTATCGATGAACCCGCCGAGACAGGCTATACGCAGTATGCCGGAGACTTCTGGGGACTCTACTTGGTTATCGAGCAGATGGACGGGGCATTTCTGGATGAGCACGGCCTGCCTGACGGCAACCTCTATAAGATGGACACCGTCTATCCGAACGGCGGCGATCTTAACAACCAGGGTCCGACCGCCGCGACCAACAAATCGGACCTTATGACGTTTATGGCGGGATACAGCGCCAATCCGACGACGACCTGGTGGACGGGCAAAGTCGATGTCGATAGATACTTTGGTTTCCGCACGATTGTCGATGGAATACATCATTACGACATCGGGGCGGACAAGAACTATTTCTACTATTTGCATCCGAATACGCACATCTGGTCCATATTGCCGTGGGACATTGACTTGACCTGGGCCGACAACATGTATGACTGCGGCAATTCAGGGCTTAGTCCTTTCAAAAGATACGGCTTGTGGGACAACACGACGCTGCGAATCCAGCGGCGAAACCGGATTCGAGATATTCGCAACCTTCTTTTTAATACCGACCAGGGCTACCAGTTGCTGAACGATATGGCGGCGTTAATTGACGATCCGGCAGACGGCCCGTCTATGGTCGATGCGGACAGGGCCATGTGGGACTATAATCCTATAATGACGTCCGGTTACGTCAACTCGTCGAAGGCCGGCACGGGCCGATTCTACGCGGGGCACACGTCTTCTTATCCCTACATTTATATTCCGGCCCCCGGCGGTTTTCGCGGAATGGTTCAGCTTATGAAGGATTATATCGTTTACCGCTCGACCGTCGGCAATGTGAGCCAGGGCGAAGCGGCGCTGGACGATATGGCCTATGACGCATCCATTCCCTATACGCCTACGATAACATACACAGGCTCGCCGGGATATCCCATCAACACGTTGACGTTCCTCTCGAGCGATATTTCCGACCCCGAGGGCGTTCGCGGGCAGCCGGCAGTGAAATGGCGTATTGCCGAGATCGGTTCGACTCAGCAAGCCGACGACAACGTCCTTGTCCGGGAAAAGGCGCTCTGGAATTATTTCAAGGGCACGAAAGAGCCATCGGAGGCACAAGGGGAATGGAGAGAGCTTAATTTCCCGCAAGACTCCAACTGGGCCGAGCAAAGCACGCCAATCGGCTACGGCGAGACCTTTACCGTCCCCGAGCTGCTCGATATGAGAGGGGATTACTCGACGATATACCTGCGCAAAGAGTTTTATGTCACCGACGTTAGCGCGTTTGAGGAGATTACCGTCGAAGCGATGTTCGACGACGGATTCAATATGTGGATTAACGGCGTCTATGCCGGCGGACGCAACGTTTCGAATCCGGAGCTGCCCCACGACGCGAGCACCGGCAGTAATATGGAGAACCGTGAATTCGGCGTGATCGGCACTCTTGATCCGGCGGTTTACTTAGTCGGCGGAAGAAACATCATCGCAATACAACTGCTCAACGAGTCGCTCAGTGGAAGCGAGGACTGCTTCGTCGATGTCCGCCTGACGGCACGGATGGCTGAAGATCCGCAGCCGGACTTTCAAAAGCCGCGTCCTCACTATGAAACCGAGCCGGTATGGGAGAATAGTAACTGGAGCACTTATATAACTTCGACCCAAATACCGGCAAGCGTTGTGGAGGCAGGCCACAGGTATCGAGTACGATGTAAAATGAGGGACGACACCGACCGCTGGAGCCATTGGTCCGAGCCTATCGAATTTGTAGCCGGCGAACAAGAGCCCGTCGGTATGCTTCAGCATCTTCGCGTAACAGAGGTAATGTATAATCCGGCTGAGGCTGACCCGTCAAGGGGCGAGCTTGATGTTGACAACGACGAGTTCGAGTTCATCGAGTTGAAGAATACGGGCAACGACGTCAACGACGTGATCAATATGACAAATGTCTCGTTCACAAACGGAATTGAGTTCGATTTCGCCGGCAGCAACGTGACCAGCCTTGCGCCGGGCGAGTTCGTGCTGGTCGTGCGCAACAAGGACGCCTTCGAGTCCCGCTATAGCACGCAGTACTCGGCCTTCATAGCAGGCGAGTATCAGGACTCCGATTCGAAGCTGTCCAACAGCGGCGAGACCGTGACGTTGTTCGATACGTGGAATGGCATTATTGCACAGTTCACATACAGTGACGGCCGCGGGTGGCCTTTACCGGCGGACGGGACCGGACATTCGCTTGTTCCGCTTGCCTCTGCGATAGCGACAGAGCCGGAAGGCTCGCTTGACTACGGCGGGAACTGGCGGCACAGCGCCTTTATGACGGGTTCGCCGGCCCAGGACGACCCGGAGATTCCCGCCTCGGTAGTGCTAAATGAGATTATGGCGCATACGGACTATTACAATCCGGCATATCCCGAACATGATTCGGATGACTGGATAGAGCTTTATAATAAGGGCCCGATCACTGTCGGTCTATCGGGTTGGTATCTGAGCGACAATAAGGATGAGCCGGGAAAATGGGCGATTCCTTCGATGAATATCAGCGGCGGCGGTCGGGTCAGCTTCAACGAGGTCGATGACTTCCACAATCCCATAACGACGGGGTTCGGCCTGGACAAGGCCGGCGAGGAGGTGCTATTGAGCTATCTGCCTGGGACTTCCGAGGACCGCGTGGTGGATTACGTCAGGTTCCAGGGCGAGGAGAATTTCGTATCTCTTGGCCGTTATCCCGACGGCGGGCCGTATTGGCTCCACGAGTCGCCGTCTCGCGATTTGCCGAATAACAGCGGAGTGCTCGATGTAGTCATCGATGAGATAATGTATCATCCCATGGACCCGGCGGAAGAATACGTCGAGCTGTATAATCCGACGGCGATAAGGATAGACCTTGAGAACGACGTCGGCGCGTGGCGGCTGGACGACGAAGATACTCAGGGTTACACGTTTAACCCGGGCACTTATATCGATCCCGGCAAGAGACTGGTAGTCGTCGGCTTCAACCCTGTGACAGAAGCGGCTCGGCTCGATGCCTTCCTTACGGCGTATAGGGCGGGCCGTTTGATGTCCGGCACCGAGATTGTAGGTCCGATGCCGGGGAATCTATCCAACGGCGGTGAGCGGATTTCTCTCAAGCGCCCGCAGGCGCCGGATGAGCCGGGCGACCCGGTCTCGTGGGTGATTGTCGATGAGGTAATCTACGGTGATGTGCCGCCCTGGTCGGCAGAGGCTGACGGCACGGGCCTGACGCTGCAGCGGATTTACGCCGACGAG
>JAFGTU010000567.1 GCA_016933985.1 Sedimentisphaerales bacterium
CAGCGGTCCTGGACGGATACGGCGGCGGCGACACCGGCGGCGTGGCCGGTTACGAAGCAGTTGGGAATCAGTCGAACGAGGTCCGCCATGCGCATTTCGGCGCTGATGCATCGGCCGGCCGCGAGGACATTATCAATCTTCTCCGGGACGAGGGCCCCGTAGGGTATTTGCCATTCACCGTGCTCGGCGTTGGAGGCGCCGCCGACTCCGACGACGTTCGGGAATTTGGTCGCATTCTTTAGGTCGTCGAGCCGAATGGTGCTCAGGCCGTCGAGCACGCGGGTAATCCGGACGCCGAGCTGCGGCGCGGTCTCTACCAGATAGAGCCGTTCATAGCCCGGAATGCCGCGGGTCTTTTGGACGTTATTCCAAATGAACTTGCGTTGCTCCATCTCCATACGGGTCAACGTGACCACGTCGAGGCCATCGGCCATCGGCCCGCGCAGGTTGACCCAGTTGACCCCTGCAACCGGGGTGGGCGAGCCGAGATGCTTAGGCTTGGCGTCGGGCGGGACCTTGCTCTTATCGACTTTATCGAGGTTGCCGACGCGGGAGACCAGCCCGATATTGTGCGAGCGATGCTCGAACTCGGCGCCGGCGGCGGCAAAGATGTCACCGTCGCCCGTGGCGTCGATAACGACCTTGGCGAGGATTGCCTGTCGGCCCGACTTGCTCTCGAAGACGGCGCCTTTGACGGAACCGGCCTGCATGACTGCATCGACGCCCCAGCAGTGCAGGAGGACGTCCGCGTTTGCCTCCTCGATCATCTCGACCATTAGATACTTGACAGCCTCGGCATCGACGGTGGGGTTGGAGCCGCGATTTCGGTTGATGATGGCGCCATCCATTTTGTCCAAGCGGCGCATAATTTCCTCTCCTATTCCCTGGCAGACCTGCTTTGGACCTTTGACGATGTGGCCGAGGATAACCAGTACAAGGCCGCCGGTCCATAGCCCTCCGAAGTGGCCGTATCTTTCGACGAGAGTGACTTTAGCCCCTGCTCGTCTGGCTGCAATGGCGGCGACGATTCCGGCAGGGCCGCCGCCGACCACGAGGACATCCGTCTCCGTAAAAACGGGCAGCTTTCGCTGCGGCTGAACCACTTCGCCATCGGTTAGAACGGTGTTGGACCGATTGGGCTGGACTTTGTTGCTGGCAATAATCGCGCTTTGGAAACCGCTGGATTCGCCGACATCCCGGGCCGATGCGCGGCCCGATGCGAGCGAGCCGGTCCCTATTGCAAGGCCCGAGATTCCCAACATTCGCAGGTAGTCGCGACGAGTTATCTGATCATTCATGGCCGCCTTCCTAAATTCGTGGAAAACCGTGTTGTCTTATCTCTTGAGCCAGAGGACCCAACACCTCCGGTCCGGCGTCTCAAAAGATACTCGTTTTCCTGTGATGATACCGGCTGGGTCGGCGGGCGTCAAAGCCCCGTTTCGAGGGTCGAACCATTTGGCGGAATATGGTCCCTTCGGGATCTTTGATAGGTCGAGGTCGATTCGTCCGCCTCTGAGCGCAAATATCAGGCAGTCATCCTCTCCGGCGAGAGACCAATTGTTTTCCTTGTTCGTCGCGACAATATTCGCGGGCTGCATCTTCCGGAGCGATTGCGAGAGATTCGCATTGATGAATTCGTAGGTCGGCAGGATGACCTCGGCCTCGGGCGGTGCGATGTAGCTGTCCGGCGGGTCCCAGGGGTCTTTGGGCGGCTGACTGTCGGCATACTGCATCCCGGAAATAATTATAGAGCCGCCGCCCATCAGAAAGGCCCATGCCTTCTCGATTTCTATGGGATGATGCTGAATGACGGCCTTATCGGGATAGCGCAGGCGGTACTCTCTTATCTGGCGATAGAGGGATTGAGGCGTTGTCTGCTTGGCGAGGTTGCCTGTGTAACGACCGGCGACCTCTTTGCCTCCTTCCGGGGCATACAGCGTTCCGTCGGCATTGTACCACCAGTAGCTCAGGCAGATAACGCAAATCCTTGGGCCGCGTGTGGGGTCTTCGAGGATTGCGTCGGTTACATCTTTGGTGCCGGTAAGGCCGATCTTGACCTTCGTATTGTTCTCTTGCTCCCACTCCATCACCGTATCCATCCAAAAGCGCATAAAGGCAAGGTCGCCGGTGTATTCCTCGCTGACCAGGAAGACTACATTGCTGCAATTCCCCAGTTCGTCCAGGCACTTTCGAATATAGATGCGATGAAGCTCGCGGCGCGTGGCATTGGTGACATCGTAGAAGGCATTGGCCGCCGGGATTGTGTCGGGCATCTGCGTGTCCTGGATGCAGTTGGCGCCTCGCCAGGGGAAATCGACGTAGTGAGCGGGGGTCTCAAGCAGCGCGTGCTGCATGTAGAAATTGTGGAAAAGGATCGTGCCCCTGGCGTCGCAGTATTCGGCAAACTCCTTGAGCCGGTCGAAGTACCAGGGGTTGAACTTGGTCAAATCATACTTCGGCAATCCGTCCCAGGCTTGTCCCTCACCGCTTCGCGCCCAGGGCTGCTCCAAGAGCGGCGGCTCCACGTTGCCATCTGTGCGCCTGCC
>JAFGTU010000071.1 GCA_016933985.1 Sedimentisphaerales bacterium
AATGGTATGTGTTGGCCAGTATTACGCCCGCACCGGTTTCTTTCAACTGCTCCGGCGTGATCCCCTTGACCGCCCCGCCCGTACCCACGGGCATAAAAGCAGGCGTCTCAATCTCGCCGTGGTCGGTCTTGAGCAGTCCGGTTCTTCCTTGTGATTGCGAGTCCTTCTGGATGAGATGGAAGCCGCCCATACTAATAGGCCTCCGCGATTCGCGAGCTCGGATAGTAATACTCGAGGATCTGTTCGGCGGTCTTTCCCTGCCTGGCCATGGCCTGGGCGCCGCACTGGCACATCCCTACACCGTGCCCGAATCCTCTGCCGAAGCGAAAGACCCATTGACCATCTGATTTTGATATTTCGCAGATAGTGCTTTTCAATATTCTTCCGCTGCGGTCTATAGTAAGGCGCAGGTCCTCGGCCCTCAGCGAATCGCTCTTGCCTGTAGAGCCCTGGAGCTTGATTCGCGTTAGCCGCTGATACGTTCCGTAGTCGGTTTGCTCGGAAGCGGTAATATCGGTAATCTTCCCGAGCTGTTTCAGCCCCGGATAGTTGCTCAGCAACCTCTCATTAACTTCTTCGCAGTCGAGCCTAACCGTCGGCCAGAAGTAGTACCTTGGCCGAGCGACATCGACGCAGTAAGGACACTCGACTCCCACGAGCGGTGCGAAGGAATCGCCGAAAACATTCTCGCTGTTCTCCGTGTGGCCCCCGCAGGCCGAGCTGTAATAGGCGGGAAAGATCGCTTCGCCGTCCTTGCCTTGGTCGCAGACCAGCACTTTTCCCCTGGTGTGATTGACCGCGCTGCGAATCGGGGCCGATTCGCCTCCCACGCCGCGATATACCTGATGCGCCTGAGTTTTGCTGACGTCCCAGTGACGCCCGGTCCCAAATCGCTGTTTTATGTACAGACAATATGTCCTCGCGGCAATGGCCTGGGCCTTCAGCGCTTCACCTTCCCAGTAATCCGGCATCTCAGCGCCTACCACGCCGGCCAGATATGACTCAGCGTCAATGTCGTTGATCACGTCGAAAGAGTTGCCGTCTTCATTCACCACCAGACGTAACATGCCCCGATACTCATAGCCGCCCAGGCTGAAAACAGCCGCACTGTCGGGCTTGATCCATATTTCGTCGCCTTCGAAAGCCTTATCGCCGATGCTGATTGTCTCGCCGGACAACTCTATTTCGATCTCGCCGTCAATTTCTTCGAAGTGTTTCTTTTGGTCCCCGCGTGTCGCAGATGCTGTTTCTACCCACACATCGAACGACGAGCCAAGTCCCACTGTGCAGGCGGCTGCGCCCTTCAAAAGGAGCACTCTTACCGATGGTCCTGACTGCTCGCCCACTCGAGGAGGCACACCGATGTGAGGTTTTTCTTTGCACGCGGACAGCCCCCCAATCAATAGCAAAAGGACCAGCCTTGCACGGTGATCGCAAAAGCGACGATTCGTTAAAGTCGTGCGTTGCGACTGATTATTCATAAGCGGCCGAGACATCAGGAATAATCAATCGGCTAATCAAGGTTTCGCAGCGATAGTCCGAGGTTGCTCAGGGCCTTTTTGATTTCGTTAAGGCTCGTAACGCCGAAGTTCTTGCATCCAAGCAGCTCCGCCTCGGTTTTGCGGGTCACCTCGCCGACTGTTCGGATCTCAAGCTTCTCCATGCACTTGCGAGCGCGAACGGACAACTGCAGGTCCTCCACCGGTTTGTTGAGGATTCCCTGGTCCTGCTCATCCTCGTCAATGTCCTCGACCTCGTCGATCAAGGCGAACTGCTTTTCTTCCAAAGCCATGCCGAGGTGAAGGTTCTTGGAATCGAGGATAACCTTGATCTCTCGCAACGAAGTCTCTCCGAAGTTCTTGTACGACAGCAACTCCGCTTCCGTCGTATTCAGCAGGTCGCCGATAGTTTCTATATTCATCTTCTTAAGGCAGTTCCTGCTTCGCACGGAAAGCTCGAAATCGGAGATCGGCGTCTCAAGAATCTGGTTCTTTCGAGTCGTTTTCTTCTCCTTTTCCTCGTCATAGAACATGGTCTTCGAGCTTTCGATGTCCTTTTTGAACAGGGTGGCCCGTGCATGATTCGGGTGAAACGTCAGAACCATGTCCACACATTGCGAAGCTTTGTCGAACTGGCCCCGATCTTCGAACAGCACTGCGAGGTTCAGCAATGCGTTGACGTGAATCGGAGAGGTCGAGCCGATCTGCTCGTAGTAGTCGATCGCTGCGTCTTCGTTTCCCGACAGGTCGCATCGGTACGCGAGATGGAAAAGCGCTTTCTGGTGCTCGGGAGACAGCTCCAGCGCCGTCTGGTAGTTGTTAATCGCGTCGCCATAGAGGCCCTTTGCCTCCTGCAGGCGGCCGAGCTGGTAATGATATTCGGCGCTGACGTTTTCAAAATTCGCGCAGCTCTTCAGCTCCTTTTCCGCTTTTTCGAAATCGCCGGCGGCGCGATAAATGGCCGCCTTTTCGAGCGTGCCGGTCAGGGCGTCGCCGCCGGCCTTGAGGTACTTGGCAAGGTTCTCGATTGCCTCGTCGCATCGGCCGCGACGCCGAAGCGCGAACGCCGTATAGATGAACTTCTCTTTGCGGTCTTCGGCCTTTTCGAGCCTCTGCACCGCTTCTTCGTCTTTGCCAAGGATATAAAGGGCGATTCCCACACTCAAACGTGTCGTTGGCGACGTCTTGGACATATTCTCATCGACCTGTTTGCCAAAGGTCAGCATGTTAGATTCGCTGCAACGCACATTCAGCGAAAGCCTTTGGATGTCCTCCATTGAGGGCAATTGATCGCCGAACAAATTGATTTCCGGCTGTGTTGTTAATTCCATAGGAATTACTCCCGTACAGTATTCATTGTCTCTTTCGTTACATCAATCCTTTGCCAAACGAACTATTATATTATGAGAAAACGCGATTGCAACCCTTTTTCACGCGCCCCCAGGCATATCCCCGCCGATTATAGCGTGATTTCAAGCCGTTTTCCGCCAGTTCGCCCAAACCCATGCCCTACATAACGTAGTTTAGCCGTCGTCGGCACTTATCCCGTGGGCACGGCGACGCCAAATGTCGCAGCATACATGCCGACATAGCATGGTTTAATCACGAATATAGCGGAATCTCTCGCTTAAAGCCTCTTCATCGCCGGCTGCACTAAGGCCACCCAGTCCTTATTGGCGTCCTCGGGCGGCTGGCCGATGCCAACCGGGCCCGGCCCCTTTATGCTTCGCACCGAGCCTGCTCGCAGCGCCCCACCGGCACGAGGATTGAACCATTGCACTGCAAAAGACTTGGAATCGCCGCCCAAATCAAGGTTCGTTGTCCCACCGCCTGGCAGGTATATTGTGTAAATCTGCCCCGGCTTGGCGAAGCAGTAGTCGTCTTTGACGCTGGTCAGCTCATCGTGATGCTCCATTTCGGTGAACGGCAGGTACTCCTGAAAGAATTCCAGGGCATACCGCGTCAGGTCCCATAAGTGGTCTCGGCTGCGCCAATCCTCGCAGTTCAGATCGTTGTGAGCGAATTTGTACCCGAAGTACCATTCCACTCCCGCTCCCCCGGCCATCAAATGCCCCCACAGGTGTTTATGCCGCACGTCATCGTGCCAGTAGTCATCCTTGTCCGGCTTGACCCCCGTATCGGCCGGCCCAATCTCGTCGAGGCAGACGAACCAGCGTCGCCCCGACTTGGCCGAGGCATCAATCCATTTAACTGTCTGCGCGTGAGTGTCGTTGGTTTGCAGCGAAGGGCCGTCGAAGTATTCATAACCCAGCAGGGGGCTATAGACCTCATCGTATTTCCCCGGAAACGTATGGCACACAATCGGGTGGCTGTAAGGGTCGAGGCCCTTGATGTATTTGCAGAAGGTTTTTTGCTGGGCCGTCGTATTGGTGTTTTCCTCGCCAAGATTCCAGACCAGCGCAAGATGATGCCCAAACCGCGCAATGAGCTCCCGATAGTAAAGCTTTCGCTGACGCCCAAGATCCCCGCCGTCGAGGCCCTGGTCGTTCTCGGTCTCCTGTGTGATGATGTGCATCATCAGTCCGAGCTTGTCCATGTGCGAAAAAACGATTTCCCACTGGTCCAGTTTGCTGCAGTCGAAGCGAATTCTCTCCTTCGGGCTGGTCCACGGCCATACATCCTTGCCGTCGCCGCCGTCGATATTATATGGAATGAAATAAACGCTGTTCATCCCCTTGAACGCCAGGTAATTCATCGCCCCGATTATTCCCTTGCCCCTGCCGTCTTTCCAAGTCGGGTCGCCCGCCTTGAAGTCTTTAACGTGCGGCTCATAACGGTGTATGAACGTATCGCCCGCGGCCTCGCCCTCGCGTTTGAGCTTGGCGGTATCGTATGTCCCGTCGAAGTCTGCATAAGCTAAAAAATTCTCTGGGCTGTCGGCTCCGCCCTTGAGGAACCACTCGCCCGTTTCGGCAAATTGCAGATAGCGCTTGCCGACGTACCTAAGCATGCCTTTGGCTCGATGGTCCCGCCCCGTCTTATCGCTCGGCCCGACCTCAAAGCTCCCGTTCGCTACGTCCAGCCCGACCGGCGAACCTGCGTCCGCCTCGCTGCTCAGGGCAATATCCTTGCCCTTGCGAAATGAGACGTCATACGACCACTTGCCCTCCTCATCCGGCACGAAATGCACCCGCCACTTGTCTCCCGCCGTCGCGCTCGTCTGCCCGGCTCTGCCGTCCGCCGCATAATAACCGGTAACCACGTATCGTTTCCCGCCCCTGGAAAAAGTCACTACCAGCCGATAGTCGAGGAAAGGATTAACCTCGGCATCCTCGCTCGTCTCCGGCCCGCTAAACGTGAGCGTTGCCACATGCCACTTCCTCAACTCACCGGAGACATTCCCAGCCGCCGTCGCGCCGTCGCCGAAAGTCAGAACAAAACAAACCGCGCAAAGAACAGCCAACTCATAGCGTTTCATACTCATACTCCTAAGAAAGACAGACGAAAATGCTGTGCCTCTATTCTAAAAGGCAAGACGCTCTATCTGCAACAATATTATTCGACGCTCTACAGCCCCTCAAGGCACATTTGACTGCCTGTCGGCGGCATCCATAGTATCGCCCTTGCCTCACCTCGAAGGTATCTCCACCCAATCGACCCCGACCTTTCGGGCCGCGTAACCGGCCTCGCGGACGTAATCGCCGTAAGCCATCATCCAGTGCGAATCGCGAACCTCGTTCAAAAGCAGCCGCCAATCGCCCTGAATCTCCACATCCTGCTGCGTCCGGCATATCTCGTAGAATGGATTGCTTTGCACTACACCCGTAAATCCGACCCACCGGCCGCTGCCGTACTCCGGGTCGATGAATGTCACCTTCTGACCCTCTGCAAAAGCCACTTTCGGGGCCGCGCCGTATTCCGATTCGTAGTGCGTCATTATTTTCGCCGGCTCATATCGCTGGCCGTTCATCCGCCTCGGAGCGCTGCAATGTGCGCAAGTGCACAGGCCATTATGCGGAAACGTCGAATTGTGCAGAAAGACCGGCTTGCCGGTTATGTAGTGGAGCAATATCCCCGCGGGAATCACTACAAAATCAGATTCGCAGAAAGCCATTGCCCCTTCATCGTTCAGAAGGCTCAGTGTCAGGCAGGGCGTCGTCTCGGCTATGGGCAAGATCCTGGTCATGCACTCCCTTATCGTGAAAGCCGCCGCATCGTGCTCCCGCATCAGGTCCTTGAATACGCCGAGCAACAGGAAGGCGTTGGCAACGAATTTCCGCTCCGTCACCAGTTCCGTCCCGGGCAGTTCGAGATATTGATCCGCGCACCTCCACGCCGCCGCCACAAGCTTCTGGTCCCGCCTGGTCTTCTCGATTCTCGGCTTTGCATCATCGTAGCTTACATCCACAATATCGAGCCCATATTTTTTCATCGCCGCCTGGGGGGCATCAGGCGAGTATTTCCCCCAGGGCCCTCCAAGCGCAACAATACGCGAGCCCGTAAAGTTCTTCAGGCCGTAAAGAGCGCGAAGCCTCCATTTCACCTCCTCGTAGTTATCGACAACAACGTCATCAACACACACGCCGCCGTGGTCGCTCAGCGTATTCTTCGTCGAATCGCCCCCCGACTTCTTGAGATACTCCGTACTCAGCGCCTCGTACCAGTAGTAGCTCGGCCCCGATTTGTGTCGAACAAATACTATCGTGTCTTTGTCCTTCTTCGCCGCGAAGCACGCCCGCAGCAGGTCTCCCGAGCCGGCGCCTGCATAAACAATAACGACATCGTAGCTCTCCTTGTGCGCCGCTTCGGCCTCGCCTGTCGTCTTGAGACTAATCACCGGATTCACTCGTATCGCAAAGTCGCACTCCTTCGCCAGCGATTCCAATTCCTTCGATATTCTGTCTGCTTCTGTTGCCGCCGCCGCTTCGTTCTGAACACCGCCCCAAGATTTCCACGACGTCGCCTCGCGCTTTGTCGAGACACGGTACATCAGGACAGGCTGCACCCGAAGTGCCTTCCCTGTGACCACAAGAGGCATCTTCGGATTCCACTCTTGCTCTTTGGCATTGGCAAACGATGAGCCGCCCAGAGAAAGAGCGCCCCCGGCAATGCTGGCTGTTGTCAGTCCCATGAACTCCCTGCGGTCGATCTTGTTCAGGGCCATCTCGGACTCCTTGATTAAAGCCACCTGCGGTTCGCATCGTCCGGCAATAGATCATATCCGGCCCTGCAGGTTTGCAGAACTCATTATAGACACGAATGCCGTTGCAATATATTAGGGGCCACACCAGCAATTCCGCAACAGGTTTCTGCAATCGGCCCGCACCCGCACTCCTCTACTACTTACGCAAACAGTTGTGGACCGCTCTATATGCGGGCAGGAACGTTGGCGTGACTGCGCAGCCCTTGCAGGCCCAGTGGAACAGAATCTTCTGGTCCTCCTCGGGCAGGTTGTTGGGCGCATACGCTTGGCGGATATACTGCTCGATGCAGCAAGGCGGGTAGCCGAAGAGGAAGCCTTCGAAACGCTGCGTCGCCGCGGATTTGTCGATAGGAGTATTGTCGAAGCGTTGCTTGTACAAATCGATGTGCCCCGGCGCCAAGCTGAAGATCGTCTCGATGACCTCTTTGCCCGTCTTGACCGTTCGACGCACTTGCTCGGCGAGCAGCCCCAGCCCGCAAAGCTGCCGAAGGGCGTGGTCAGCCAGCGGCTTCTCCCATCGGCTCAGAGGCTTTAGACCCTGCGCAGTAAGCGCAGCTAAATATGCCAGCTCGAAGTCGATTTGACTCAACGCCTTGAGGCATCGCTTGGCTTTTCGCGATTCAACGTCCAAATGCACGGCCCTTCAGTGGATTGCTATTGCCCGTTGTCGTCCTGTGCCGGGTCCGTGCTTTGCAGCCATTCGTCCGCAAAATCGGCAAAATCCTTGAAGTTCTCGGCGCAGTCCTTGTTGAAGTCCCCCGGCAGGTACAGCGTGCCGAGATGGCCGCAGCGGTAGGGCATCCCGAGTATCTTCGCCAGAAGCGCCACGTCGATTCTGCCGTTGTGGAACGGCTCGTATGGCTCACTGATTTGCAGCCCGGAATAGCTTAGAGAGCCGTGAGACATGTAGTGCGATGCGACAAAATAGACGTCCATACGCAGGCCCAAATTCGGATTTACGACCTCCTCATGCCCCATATTCACCGACTCGCCGCAGACCTCGCAAAGCTCCAGCCCTCTGAGGCGGTGGTCTATTTTGTACGGCTCATTCGGCTCAGGCAGGCCGCCGTTTGGCTCATACACAGGCAGGACTTCGATTGCGTGGGCGAACTGCATTGCAAGCTCGATGCCGTCAGGGACAAGGTTGGCGTCTTGATCGGGATCGTAGATGTTCGACCCGGCGGCCAGCTCTTCGGTATCCGCGAGGAGGTCGCTGTCGTAGTCGTTGGCGTCCGGCGCCAGTTGCCCGGTCCGCTCGACCACATAATCAAGCGGCAGTTGATGGTCGTTCGGGTCGTTCGGATAGCGCAACTGGAGCACCCACAAAAGTCTGGCGATATCGACTCTGCCGCTGTGAACGTGGCCGTAGCAGTCGAACGAGCCGTGCTCCATATAGTGCAGGGCCAGGTCCGGCAGAAACGTTCGGTCCAGAGGATCGTTCGGGTCCGGGTACTTGAGCTTGAGCTTGGGATTGATAATCTCCCAGCCGCCCATGTGAATCATCGCTCCGCAAACGTGGCAGGCCTCGAGGCCGTCAAGGGCGTGCTCGATCTTATAGGTTTCGCCGGGCTTGGCTTGGTGTTGCTGCGGCAGTTCTGCGACAACAACGGCGCAGCGTCTCGCCAATTCTACGCCGTCGGGTGCTTCATTGCGGTTCTGGTCGCCGTTGAATGGGCGATAGCCAATGGCCGTCTCTTCGACGTTGCTCAACAGGTCCGAATCCGAGTCATTACGTACCGGCAGTTGATGGTCGTTGGCATCACTGGGCAGACGCAGCTCAAGCGCCTGCAGCAAAGAGGGCACGTCAAGCCGCCCATCGTGCTCCGTCCCGGCGTAACTGAATG
>JAFGTU010000072.1 GCA_016933985.1 Sedimentisphaerales bacterium
CGGCGAATGCCTTGTCTGTGCGAACGAAGGTCCCGTCTTTGCCGGCGTCCTTGATCAGCTTGGAATTGGCGGAGAGTGTGTAATACTTAAGTTCAAAGAGTATTTGTGCTTTGTCCTCGGTTTCGCCGGCGACCGTGCGCTCCGCGGGCGCGGGATCCGTCGGGCCGGACGGTCCGCTGCGGGAAAGAGCAAGGGTCGTCGGTATTGCCAGCGCTGCTATGACCATTGCGGTGATCAGCGCTGCGACCCAGTTGAAGCGTTGTTTCGGGGCCGGGTTGGTGCCTATCAGACGGCGTATCCGCGTCAGGAGATTGCCGCCGCTGGCGGCCAGGGCCGGCTCGCCCGGGGCCGAGCGGATTCTCTCCATCTCAGCAAGCGCCGTTGCGTAGTGCATCTTATCGCCGCAGATTGCCACGGCGATATCGTCGCAGCAGTTCTCGCGTTCGACCCGAATCTTATTTGAGATCCACCATATTGCGGGATGATAGAATCCGAGTATCTCAACGACCGTTTGGAGCATGTTGATTAGGTAATCGCCCCTGCGAATGTGCGCCAGCTCGTGAGCAAGAAGCGCCTCGATCTGCTCGGAGGTCAGGCCGGCCAGCGCGGTGGCAGGCAACAGTATCACAGGTCGCACCCAGCCGACGACGGTCGGTATCTGCACCAGGGCCGATTCGAGAAGCCGCACCGGCCGCGTGATTCGGAGTTTCTCGACGAGGGCGCCCAGCTTGTCCCGGAGCGATGCGTCGGCCTGTTTTGTGAGCCTTCGTCTGAGCCGCTGGAGGTGTGTCCAGCCGCCCAAGTGCCAGAGCGACAGCGTGAAAACACCCAGGACCCAGCCGGCGACAATATAGGGCAGCGTCGGCTCCAGCAAGTTGACGACACGTTGCTTCAATCCGATTGCAGCGAACGGTTCGACCGCTTCGAGGTTCAGCGGCACAATTTTCATCGCCTCAGCCATCGGCGGCGGCAAGGATGCAGATTCAGCTTCAAGCAATGCGTACGACGTCGGCGCCGGGATAAGGCGGATAGTCACCACCGGCAGTATGACAACCACCGTCAGCGCCGAGCACGCCACGATGTAGCGCAGGCTCGCGCTATATTTCCGAAGAAGGCGCAGCACGATTGCGAGAAGCAGTGCCACCGCCGCAGCCTGCCAGAGCAGGTGCAGCAGTGTCCAGCCGAGCTTGTAGAACAACGGATGCGAGAGGATCTCTGTTAAAGTGTTCATGATTCCAACCCCTTGTATTCAGCTAACATCTTCCTTATTTTTTCAAGTTCTTTGGCCGAGACCTTCTTGGCCGACAACGCCCTCATTACCAGCTTCTCCGCCGAGCCGGAAAAGGCTTTGTCGAGAAGCTCGCCGACCAACTGGCTCTGCGTCCTCTCTTCGGAGATTGCAGGCCGATAGACGTGCTTGAACTGCGAGTCGTCTCGCAACAGCAGGCCCTTCTCGGTCATAATCTGCATGAGCTTCAAAGTGGTTGTGTAGCCGGTGGTCGAGTCTTCGTTCATAGCCTCGTTGACCTGGCGGACGGTTGCCTGGCCCAGCTCCCACAGGATTCCGAGGATCGCCAGCTCCCTGTCGGTCGGTATCGGCTTATTGTGTTTCGTCATTTCGGCTCCTTTGAAAACAGTTGCTTTTCCATATAGACGGCAATTCTACGAATTAGTTCGTACTTTTTCTACGAAAATCTTCGTATTTTTTCAAATTTTTTTTGCAACCGCCGTTTTTGAGGCAAAAAACGGCTATCAGGACACAATACCACGAAGAAAAATGGCTGTTAGCAGGCTACCAACAGCGCGTAGTTATGTCATTAAAAGGGCCGGCTTTTTGAGTGCCGGCCCTTTAGAGGTGCGTTTGTGTTGCCGGGCGTATGCCTGCTAAAAGTCTTTTTCGTCGCGCGGCTTGTCGGGGCGTCGTGGCTGTTCGCGTTCGAGCAGGCGTTCGAGCAGTTGTCGAATTTCACCCATCTGATTGCGCAGCTCGTTCACTTCGCCGCGAAGCCGATCCACCTCGTTTCCAAGGTTTCCTGGCCGCTCGCCTTCAGAGACGGCGCGCAGCTCGGCTTCAACCTCCCTCATGCGTCCGAGCGTATCTTCGAGCTGCTTTTTCAACTCATGGGCTTCATCGGGTCTGCTGTCGCCGATTTCTCTGAGTTTTCGCTCCATCATTTCAGCGCGTTGGGCCAATTCGTCTCGATGTCGCATGAGCTTTTGCCGGGGCTGATCGGCATCGCCGGGCCGCCTGCCTTCAGAGACGGCACGCAGCTCATCTTCGACCCCCCTCATGCGTGCGAGCGTATTATCGAGTTGCTTCTTGAGTTCATGGGCTTCGTCCGGTCTGCTGTCGCCGATTTCTTTCAGTTTTCGCTCCATCATTTCAGCCTGTCGAGCCAGCTCGTCTCGGGCCTGGATGAGCTCGCGGTTTCGCGGATCGGCATCCCCGGGCGCGCGGGCTTGCTCAGCCGCGCGCAGCTCGCGGTCAATGCCCGCCATCGCGTCGCTTATATCCGCCAGCTCTTCACGAATTTGATGCGCACGGTCGGGGTGTTTCTCGCCGAGCTCTCTTAACTCGCGTTCAAGTATCTCTATGCGTTCGGCCAGCTCTGCCCGCTTCTGCATCAGCTTTCGACCGGGCGCA
Source organism: Sedimentisphaerales bacterium (assembly GCA_016933985.1). Classification (GTDB taxonomy): domain Bacteria; phylum Planctomycetota; class Phycisphaerae; order Sedimentisphaerales; family Anaerobacaceae; genus JAFGCD01. The sequence continues at coordinate 2,645 of JAFGTU010000072.1, forward strand.
CCAGGCTCGCCTATCTGTCGCCCTATACGCGCGCCTTTAAGCTCACGTTCGACAACATCCATTTCCTTGGCGATACCCGTCATTTCCTCGCGAAGCTGCTGCGAGCGTTCGGGCTTGCCGTCTCCGAGCTGTCTAAGCTCCGATTCAATCTGCTCGGCTCGTTCCTGCAATTTTAGCAGGTGCAGCATTAGCTCCTTGACGTGCGCATCGCCCTCTCGTTCGCCGACCGGCCGGGGCTTAACCTTCGGTTCCGGCAGCTCACGCTCGATTGCACTGATTTGCTTCTCCAATTCATCCAGTGCGGCGAGCAGCTCGGCCCTTTCGGGATGATCTGGACGCTCTTTGAGATCGATCTGAATTTTCCTGGCTTGCTTCTGCAGTTCGGCGCGGCGCTGCATAACCTCCTTGAATTGCGGATCGCTCTTGCGGGATTTGAGATCGCCTTCCGGGGATCGGGCGCCTTCCAAATCGCGCGTTACGGCGACTATTTGTTCGTGGATTCCGCGCAGCTCGGCCTCGAGCTCGCGGGCCTCCGCGTCCTGGCCGTCACCAAGCCCTTTGAGCCGGCTTTCGATTTCCTTGGCCCTCTGCTTCAATTCCATCAGGTGCATCTTGCGCTCGCGCAGTTCCGCGGCTTCGGGACTCTCGCGTTTCTGGAGGCGCTGCGCTTCCTTAGCCTCCGGACGTTTGCGCTGCTCGGCAATGCCGGCTTCCCGGTCGCCAGCCGGGCGGATTTGTGCGAACGATATTGTCACGGCTAAAGACAGGGCTGTAATGATCGCCAGCGCCGCCCAGCCTCTTCCGATTCGCGGGTTGGACCGTCCGCTACGCAGGATACGCTGAATCCTGGCCGCCAAATGCTTGCCGTCGGGCACGACCGTCGGGGCGAAGGCCGGCCTGGATTGCGGGACCATATCGAGCAGCGACCTGGCGTAACGCGCGTGCGAATCGGCAGTTGAGACCGCCCAGTCGTCGCACGCCTGCTCGCTAAGAGTAATCAGTCGCTTCTTCGCAATCCAGACCAAGGGCTGCCACGGAAAGATGCAGATAAGCAGCTCGGCGAACAGGCCGCTCACATGGTCCAAACGCTTCAAATGCGCCAGCTCGTGGGCGAACAGGGCCGCCCAGTCGGTATTGTCGTTGCGAGCCTCGGCGCTTCGAGCGATCAGCAGAGCGGGCCGCCTCGTCCAGCACCAAATCACGCAACCGGCGACCTTATCGCTGACCAGCACGACAACAGGCTTCTCGACGGCGAGTTTCTCCGCCGCCGTCTCGGCGGCCTGTTGAATTGTCCCGCGGGACGGCGCTGAAGCCTTTTTCAAAAGACGCCTGCCGAGAACGAACGTGACAATCAGGCGCGCGGCAAGACCGAGACTTGTCGCGAGCCAAAGCCCCAGCAGGACGGTTCGCCACGGGATTGCACGAGCCGTCGGGGCGGCAGTCGAGACTGCCGGCGGAGAGTACAGTTCGGGCGGGGCCGGCTCGTATTGGAATTCCGTCGCCGGCAATTGCATCGCAATCGGCATGGCAAGCTCGGCTATAATTGTCGATTCGGCGGCGGACGATGGGGGCGGCGACGCTTTAGCCGTAAGGACGCCGAGCTCGTAGCGGCTTACCAGTGCGCTCATGGCGGGGACGACGACCGCAGCGGCCATCGCCAGCAACAGCACCTGGTGCGCACGCGCGGCCGAGCGCCTGAGCAAGCCCGCCGTGGCAAGACCAACGCACAGACAGAACGTGCTGTAAATCAGACAGTTCCTAACAATGTCGGTTTGGCTGACCAGTTGAGTGATCATTTTCGATTCTCCTTTCGTTTGCTGTCAATCATTTCACGTATTTCGCGTAATTCGTCGTCTTTGAGGCTCGTCTCGCGGATGAGGTGCTGAAACATCAGCATCGCATCGCCGTCGAAGACGTGCTTTATAAATTTTCGCAGGGATCTGGCCCCCGCCTGCTCCCGCGTTCCCGTAGGCAGATAGACATAGCTCTTGCCCTCTGCTTTGTGCGTCAGCCAGCCTGCCTTTTCGAGCTTCTGAAGAGTGGTCAGGACCGTGGTATAGGCCAGCTTCTTGGTGTCCGCCAAACGCTCACGCACTTCGTGGACGTTGGCCCGGCCAAGCTCCCAGATTATCTCGATAACCGCCCTCTGCAGCTCGCCGAGATCGCCGAGTGATTTCTTCTTCATTGCCATCGACCTTCAATCGTGCAAGTGTCAGTTTTTATTACTATATTACAAAGTACTACGTATCGTAGTAGCTGTCAACGGGAAATTTAGAATTTTCCCAAATTTTTTCCAACCCGTCGGCTCTTGCCCGCGAAACGGATGCCAAGGAACTGAGAGAAAAGGGGGAAATAGTTGTTGTTGCAGGCGAGGCGTGCGGTAGAATTGAGAGAAAGCCTGTTCGTTGGGGCCTTGCGTTTTTTGTTTTGCTCATTTGAGGATTCAGGGTTTCGGGATTCTTGTTATGGAGACATTTGACAGTTATGAGGCGATTGTGCAGTTTGGGATCCTCAAGGAGCGCCAGGCCAACAGGTTCTATTTGGCGATGGCTCAGCGCGTGGCGGACGCGGGAATCAGCGGGCTGTTCGAGGAGCTGGCGGCGGACGAGCTCGAGCACCGGGCCAACCTCGAACTGGAGCTTATGAAGATGGGCATCGTCGTGGATACCACCGCCGATACGGTGGAAATTGACAACTCCGACTACATCATTTCCGATTCGCCTCGGCTGGATATGGATTTGCGGGACGTGCTCGAGCTGGCCGTCGCGAAGGAGGACGCCGCCTTCAGGCTCTACATCGAGATGGGCGCGAAGGCGAAGAGCGAGGAATCGAAGGACGTTATTGCCGCAATGGCCCAGGAGGAGGCCCGGCACAAGATGCAGTTCGAGGCCGAGCTCGACAAGCTGAACAAACAGACATAGCAGGCCGGGCCGGAACGTGGAGGCTGCGCAGAGGTCTTTGACGCTACTGCGGCTCTGCCCTTGAGCATGCCTTCGGGCTGCGGAGATTTTGAAGACTGCGGCGCTTGCATTCGTAATCCGCCGGTCGGCTGCTTTCGGCAAGCGCGCTTCTCACGACGTTACGTGGCAGCCGAATTCGAGCACCTTAGGCTGAACCAGCCTGCTATAGTCGGCCATGCTCATCCTTACGGCCTTCTTATGCGTGCCGGCCTGGAAGGTGATGTGGTCGTCGTCTTTCAGGGCCTTGTCGATAATCGTCGTCAAGTCGTAGAGGTTGCCGAAAGGCGGCTCGGCGCCCAGCTCGCAGTCGTCGAATATTCCGCCGATCTCGTTTTCCCCGGCCAGCTCGACCGACTTGGCCCCCAATTGCTTTTTGAGCGCTCCCAGGTCAATCTTGCAGGGCGCCGGCAGAACGCACATCGCGTACTCATCGTCCGCCTTGACAATCACCGGCTTTGCCACGTACCTGCCCGGCTCGTGCTCCGCCGCGGCCACCTGCTGGGCGGTAAACGCCTCAGCGTGCTCGCTGACCTCGTACTTAACGCCGGATTCGTCCAGGAAATCAATAACTCGCATACTGCGCCTCCTAAAAAGTTGCCGCCAAAAAGTTCTTCACGCTCACTCAATCTAACCACCCCATCCGCCAACAATCAAGGGCAATTCTTTGTTTTTATCTTTCGCCGGCGGCCTTGCCCTTTTCCATTGGAGCAATCTTCAGGGTAATAACTGCTGCGGCGGCGGGCTTGCTTAGATTGATGCCCAGACGAATCGGCTTTCTCGGTGCGGTTACGTCCTCGTCGATAGTCTCAGCCTTGATCTCAAAATCAGCCCCGTTCGTCTCGATATCTACCTGCAAAGCCTCATCGGAATCGTAGATCATCAGCGATGATGCGCCGACCTTTTTCCACTTGTCCAGCGTAACAAGGGCCGTGCCGAAGGTGGATGCCTTCGAGAAGGCGGCCTCGTCGGTTACGGTCAACGCGCCGGGGCCGGTCCGCGAATAAAGAAAAGTGCGTTTGAGCTTCTTTAGTTCGGGCGCATCGTAAGCAGAAGATATATCCAATACAAGCGTATCGGCGCCGTCAGTGAACTGCTGATTTAGAATGACTCCGCGTGCGTTGCCGCCGGTTCGCTGGAGCTTGCCTGCGACGACGGGCACAGGGTGGCCGAAGGAATTGAGGACATTGCTGTCGTAGCGCCGGCTGCTGAAGGTCCGGGCGGTATAGACCTCTGAGCCCGGATCGAGCAGGAGGGGATTATCGCCCAAAACGACGACGAACGAGCCGACGTCGTTGTGGTTGTGATGCTCGGCGTTGTGTCCGCCCTTGAGGGCGACTGCAAGCTGCGATTGCGAATTCGGCCTGGGTCGGCAGATCAGCACGCCGGCCTTGTCGAACCACGACCGAATCGGCAGTTGGCCGGAATCGGCGGCGGCCGGCCTGGCGAGAGAGGCCGAGTTTTCAAAGCTGTACATCATGCTCTCATACAGGGCCCCGCCTGGCCCGGCAGGATCGTCTTGCTCCCAACGTTGCAGCCCCATGCCGAACCGCCGGCTGACGAAATACATCAGCCTGGAGCTCGGCCTGGTCCTAACCGAGCAATCGGCAAAGGCCGGGTAAATGCCGTTATCTATCTCAATCGCCGCTCCGAACCGGCCCGCTGCCTTTGCCCGCTCATTGTCGAGGATATCGACCTTGCCTCCCGTAGCCTGATGAATCAACTCGCTGAGCATCACATAATATCCGTAGCCGTAGTTCCAATAGCCCAGGCCCTCGGAGCAGTAGCCGTCGTCGGTGAATCCCTTGAGGAAGTTCTGCGAGTATTGTTCGGCGGCTACTATGAAGAACGCCCGTCGCTCGGGCGAATCGATCACTGCCAGGGCCGAACCTGTTACGCCGCCGAGACAGACGGCGTTCCAGTTGTTGGTTGTGGTCATCCACCAGTTTCGCTCGCGCTTGCCCGCGACCATATCCTCGTAAGGCTTGAAGATCCTCTGTTCGAGGTTGTCTCGAATCATCCGTCGAGCATCCGGCCCCAGCTTCTCGGCCAGTAGGTAATCGGCAGTGGCCAGAGACCACGCAAGCATCGAAGAGCCAAGGTCGATATCAACGATCTTCCCATTGAAATTTGTCAGTCCGCGGTCGTGAGCCGGCATTACCCACGTCCTCTCGGCGCAAAGGGCCCGCACGATCTCTTCGAACGCAGGTATAAACCGCCCTTTGTTTTCGAGGCACTCGGCCGTAACCAGCGTTCCGACTCTTCCCCGCCGGCGTCCGCTCACTCTCTGCCATCGCGTCCGGTTGCCCGTGCGGGAATAGTCCAGATACAAATCATCAGGCTGGTCCGGAATTGCCTCTCGCAGCAGCTTCTCAGCCTCGGCGATAACGCCCTTGAACGAGCTGTTTTTCGCTGGTTTCTCCCAGGCGTTCGTATCCGTAATGGGAACGCCGAAGCCCTTTGGCCCTTTCGAGAGCAGGCCGGCAACATACTTAACGCGCGCATGGTCAACCCCGTCAGCTCCTCGCGCAAAGCCGTCCAAAAGAAGGATGGCGCCAACGTACATGGACGTCGCAATTAACAACATTCGCTTGGTCGTCTCTTTCATTCGACTAATCCTTTCACATTGTCCTCGGAAGCATTCAGCACACTTACGACATGCTACCAAGGACCGAGTGTATAGACAAGTCTGATAAAGAATGGTGCGTGAACCGGTGCCGGGGGAGATACAATAATTTCCCTATGCCCGGTCTGAACACGCATACCATATCAAAAGCGCAATCAGTCCAAGAACAAAAATCGCCAGAATCACATTACGCACTTGTCTCTGAGGAATCTTGCAGATCAGATATATCGGAACGCCGAGGGCCAACATTCTCGGGTAAAACGCGACAAGAAAAAGCAAATAGAACAACCTGATGATTATCGGCTTTTCACCCTCGCCCCATACTTTCCGCCACATTGTCAAAAAGAGATCGAAGTAGAACCAAATATTGACGTAAGGTATGTAAGGCGTGAGCGGATTGATGGCGTCGTAGGAGCCGCACTTATCACAGTAGTATTGAAGCGGATTACATGGTTTGAGGCACTTTGCGCAGAGCGGCAATGCGTCATCAGGGATAAACTCATCGTCTATCCGCTCGACCGGCTTATCTTTCGCCTGCGACGAACCATCATAATCGGCTTCGGCCATCTTGCTGTCTCCCGAGTGCTCCTAATCGCACTGGTAAACGACTCTGCCAATGCCAATCGTACATAATACAAGACGCCTTGTGAACCTCAAATAATCAGGTTTTTCCGGTTTATCCGAATAATGAATGGGCGCATTCGGCAGATCGCACGACTGGGAGAGATTGCTGGGGGCCGAATTCCCGCATTCCTCACGCGATTGAACTCTGTTGAGGCGTGGCGGGCTTTTTGTGGGATAGAGCGACGATGTGCGGCAGCTCCGGCCGGCAATGGCCTCTATTCGCAGGGCCAAGCCTTGATAATCGGCGACGCGGTGCTCACGTTCTCGCATGCGTCACGCGCCTCAACGTAGAAATCATAGCCTTTATGCGAGAAGCAAATGAAGTACTCATAGTATCGGCTCGTCTGCCAACCGCTGCTCGCCGGGCCGTTGGTGTTCACGAAGCGATATTGCAGGGGGCCGCCGCTGTCGTCTTCGGCCTCCGCCGCTGTCATTACGACCCAGTACATGCATTGTGTCGGCGGCACGACCGGGCGGTCCTGCTCGCACGGTATGCTTTCCCAATACACTCCGCCGGGGAAGTAGGGCGGCGTAGTGTCGTTGCATGGAGTAGTCGCGCAGAGCTGCGGCGACCACCCTGTCTCTCGGTGGTTACGCTGGTTACGCGCCTTTACCCTGTAGCAGTACTGGGTCCTCATGGAAAGGCCCGTATCGGTATATACACGACTGCTGCCCCAGTTCCTGTCATGGCTGCCGTCCGTTACCGTCACGTTCTGGAAATAGTATTCGACGGCGCTGCCGTCGCCGGGTGTGGCTACCGATGCGCTCATCGTGATTGAGCTGTATGAAGCAGCCGTGGGCGGCGTTGACCAGGCCATTGGGTCGGGCGTGGGCGGCGGGGCGGCGGGTGTTGTGGCGCAGCGCTCCGCCGACCACCCGGTAACCAGCTTATTGCCGGCATTGCGCGCCTTGACCCTGTAGCAGTAGGTGCTTGCGTCATAGAGGCCCGTGTCTGTAAAGACCGGGCTGGCATCCCAGTCACGGTCGCTGCCGCCCGGCTTGCCGCTGATCTCATCGAAAAAGTATTCGACCCCGCCGCCGTCGGTGGCGACGGCGCTGGTCGCCGTCATTGTTACTGAGCTCCAGGACGTGGCGTTGGGCGCCGTTGCCCAGGTCATCGGATTAGGACTCGGCGGCGACCACGTCCTTGCGCACTTCGCCACGGACCACTTGGTCTCCACCAGGTTGACTGTATTACGCGCCTGGACAATATAGCAATACTCAAGGCCCTGCGACAGTCCCGTATCCATATGGATTTGACTGCTGTGCCAGTCTCTGTCGCTGGCGCCGGGATTGCCGCTGATCTCCTTAAAACGGTATTCGACGGTCGAGTTGTCGCTCGAGTTGGCGTCGGCGGCCTCCATCGTGATCTCGCTTGTCGAGATTGCATTAGGCTCGCTCTTCCAGGTCATGGGGCTGGGGGTCGGCGGCGGGAAGGGCTGCCAATTGGCTACAAGAACGGCATAGTCCGCAAAATCGACCCTGCCGTTCCTATCGAGGTCTTCGCGCAGCAGGGGCCAATCGTAAGGCCACATCTGAGCCAGGAGCATGAGATCGTGAAAATCGACCAATCCTTCGTCGTCGAGATTCAGGTCTGCAACGTTTCCCACTACCGTCAGTGGTGACATGCTTGCCTGGGACGTCCCTCCGTAGCAACCCTGGTTTATCCGCCCGCCGTGAGGCCAGTACTCGCCTTTCCAGTCCCAATAGTCGAAACCCGCGTCGATGCACGGGCTTGTGCTGCTGTCATAAACCCATCTCAGAACGGTGCCGTTCCATCTGCCGTTTTCTGATAGCACGTGGTAATCGCCCTCGATCCAGAAGTCGTCGTTCGGATCACCGTCTGTGCCGTTAGCGTCCCAATGGCCGGTCATTGCAAAGCAGGGGTCGGCCTTTAGATCGCCTTCTCCCTGCGTCGCGCCGCCGATGAAGTTATTGCCGTTGTTATTCCAGAAGCAGTTGTACGAATTACTGCTGACTCCGGAAATACCCGCCATGCCGACCGGACCTTCATTGAATGCTATAATGTTGTTCTCTATGTAACCAGGGCACTGGCTCAGCGTCCCCGCGATTTTGACCCTGTTGCCCGTGATAGTATTGTTACGTATCCCCGCGCTGCAGTCGGCCATAGCCGAGCCATACGCGGCCCGGTTTCCTGCGATTATGTTATTGTCCACGGTGCCGGCGCGTGCGCACAGGCCGCCGCCGCGGTCGGCGGCCTTGTTTCCGAATATCGTGTTGCCTGCTATCTCGCTGCCGCCGCCGTAGATCGCGCCGCCGTCGCCTCCGGCCTCGTTACAGATGATGACGTTGTCAAGAATCTGGCCCGTGCAATAAAACAGGCCCCCGCCGTCACTCGCGTTGATGTTGTATGAGATAACGTTGCCCATCACGTCGCCGTCGCATATATGTATTGCGCCTCCGTTGCCGTTATGCGTTATTTCATTTTCAATGATATCGCCGAGACAATTATCGATGGCTATGGGCCCGTTGAACGTTATCGTGTTTTTCTCAATGAGCGGATGGGGATAGTTCACGCCGGTGATCGCGTTATTATTGCAGTTGGTGATTATGTTCTTGCTGATTACCGGCGAGCTTCCGTTGCAGTGAATGCCTCGGCCCGTGATGGTGAAGCCTGTTAGGACCGAGCCGCTCGTCTCCCCGTTGTCAAAACGGACAGTATAATCCGATGAGGCGGTTATGACTGTCATCTCGACTATAACGCTGATATCCGGATACAGGCTCGTAACCTCGATACGCTTGCCCTTGAAACGGATATTCTCCTGGTAAGTGCAAGGCTTGACGACAATCGTGTCGCCATCGGATGCGAAGTCAATGGCATCCTGGATCCGCTCGAAGTCGGCGGCCGGGTCGCCGCCGCAATCAACCGTATAGACATCGGCCCGGGCGCAGACTAACGGCGTCAAACAGGCGAGGATAAAAAGCATCTTCTTCATATAATCGTATCCGTCCTCCTTGATTCTCAAAACGTCGGCACTATTACTCATTATACTGAAATGGCGGCGGCCAGTTCAAGTGAAAAGCCCGATAAGCGGCTACAAGCGGCCCCGGACTATGATGCGCCGGGACAAGCCGGCGTTACCAGAAAAATGGGCCTATCTATTCATTTCTGCTCAAAAGCCGGCGCTTTTCACTAATTCTTTGGGAATTCCGGCTGTTTTTTGCTCCAGAGGAAGGTTTGTCCGCAATTCCAATAGAAACGCCCCTAACAGACAGGAAAACAGCCCTCGCCGCCTCTGTAATAGAAGGGCCTCTCAGAGAGCCGAGCCGCCTTGGAGAGCAAATTCGCCTCGGAGAGAATGTTTTCGGACTAATCGGTCTTGGCGTACAGCCAAGCCTCATCGCCCAGTTTGTACTCAGCGATTTCAGCGGGTTTGAAAAACAGGGCTATTTCGCGCTGAGCCGATTCCGGGCTGTCCGAGCCGTGCACGAGGTTATATCGATTAGAACAGCCAATGTCTCCGCGAATCGTGCCGGGTTCGGCATCGAAGCCGAAAGTCGGTCCCATCAGTTTGCGAGCCATTGCGATAACGCCGTCGGCCTCCCAGACCGTTACAAGCACCGGACAAGAGGTGAAAAAAGCCACTAAAGCCTCATAGAACGATTGGCCTTTATGAACCGAGTACATCCGCCGAGCCAATTGCTCTGAGACGCGCACGAACTTGGCGGCGACAAGCTTGAGGCCCTTTCTCTCGAATCGTCCGATGATTTCGCCGATTAAGTGTCTTTGCACGCCGTCCGGCTTGATGATGATTAGGGTTCGCTCAGCCATTGTGCTCGTATCGCGTATTGCGTTTAGCCGCCGCCGGCGTCTGTCCCATGGGGATGGCGGCGCATTTACACATTCTAAATTCTATTATGTCCCTTCCGGCACGATATAGATTTCAACGCGGCGGTTCTTGGGATTGCCTTTCTTGCCCGCCAGATTCGGCTCGAGGGGTCTGTACTCGCCTAACGCACGCACGCTCAACCGCTTGGGGTCCATCTGGTTGGCCGTCATAACATTGAGCACGGATATGCCCCTGTGTGCGGACAAATGCCAGTTGGTGGGATGCTCGCTTTTTGTTTCGGCCTTGAGGATGGGAATATCGTCGGTATGGCCGGCAATTATGATGTCGAACTTCTTGCCCTCGTTGGAGTTCAAAATCGCGCAGAGCGACTTGACCGCATCAATTGCAGTGGAGGCCACATTGGCGCTTCCCTTCTCGAACAGCAAATCGCTTGTGAACTTGACTATGCCTGTCTCCGCATCGAAAGAGACGATGTCGCCGTGCGTCTTGGCGAAGTCCTCGAGCATTGTGCTAAGCTCTATCGGAAGCGCCGTGCCGGTAAGCAGCTTCTGCTGCATCGAGGCGAGCAGCTCATTCTTCTTGGACAGGTCCTCTTCGAGGGCAGCTATTTTTTGTTTTAGGGTATCGACTTCAATTCCGCCTTTTTCCAGCGCCTCGGCGAGCTGCGTCTTCAACTGGTCGAGCTGTAGCGTCCCGGCCTGAAGCTCGGCCTGAAGCTGCTCTATTTGTTGTCGCTGAGTCTCATTCTTGATGCGAAGATCCTTGAGTTTAGAGTTACAGCCGCTCACAAGCAGCACCGATACGCACAGAAGAAAAATGGCCGAAAGTCTGAGAGTTCTCATTGCTAAATCCTTTCCAACAAGATTATGATTGGCCCTTGACCGTTCGCAAGACGCACAATCCGTTTATCTGCAAAGATCTGCAGATAAGTGTGTCTCGTCGCCATCGCCGGCCGTAAGCACTACTTAACCGACGCCCTCAGCCCAGTCAAGCACAAAACTTACAAAATATCTCGCCTTGACAGCCGCCGCCGATGGCCTAATAATGCCGATTTCTGAGAATACGTTAGTTTTGGAGCAGAAACGTGCCGCATACAATCGTATCGAAAGAGCAGCTCTCGGGTGACGTTTTCACCGCCGAGGTTCTGGCCCCGCTTATTGCACAGACCAGGAAGCCGGGCCAATTCGTCATTATCAGCTTGAACAACGAGTATGCCGAGCGAATCCCCCTGACAATCGCCGATGCCGACCCTGACAGAGGCACAATTCGCCTGATTTGGCAGCGAGTCGGCAAGACCACGGCGGAAATGGCCGACCTCAAAGAAGGCGACGAGATCGCCAACGTTGCGGGGCCGCTCGGCAGGCCCACCCACATCGAGAAATTCGGCCTGGTCGTATGTGTCGGCGGAGGAATCGGAAATGCGCCCCTGCTGCCCATAGCAAAGGCCCTCAAAGAGGCGGGCAACAAGGTCGCAAGCATCGTCGGCGCAAGAAACAAGGACCTGCTGATACTCGAAAAGGAATTCGCCCGGATCAGCGACGAGCTGATAGTCACGACCGACGACGGCTCCCACGGGCGAAAGGCCCTTGTTACCGAGCCGCTCAAAGAGTTGTGCGGGCGTGAAGCAAAGCCGGCCCAGGCATTCGTAATCGGCCCGCCGATTATGATGAAATTCTGCTGCGATGTCACCAGGCAGTTCGGCGTGCCCACGCAGGTCTCGCTCAATACGATTATGGTCGATGGGACGGGGATGTGCGGCGGATGCCGGATTGAGTTCGACGGCAAGCCTAAATTCGTCTGTGTCGATGGGCCGGAATTCGACGGACACAAAGTCAACTTCGACCTGATGATGAAAAGACTGAACGCATACAAAGACCTCGAACAGGCGGCACACGAAGAATACAAAAAGCACAAATGCAGGATCGGACTGGATAAATAATGCCTGATACCGGATACAAGCCTGATAGACAAAACGACGAGCTTTTGCGCAATTTGCTCGAAAGGCAGAAGTCGCAACCTTTGAAGCCTGCCGAGAGATTCGAGATACCCTGCCAGGATATGCCCGAGCAGGACGCCGTCGAGAGGCGGAGCAACGTCAGCGAAGTTGCGCTGGGCTACACGGAGACCCAGGTTCGACTCGAAGCCATGAGATGTCTGCAATGCAAGAAGGCCCCCTGTGTCAAAGGCTGCCCGGTGGCGATAAGGATAAGGGATTTCGTGGCTGCCATCGCTGAAGGCGACTACGACGGGGCCCTTGCAATCATCAAGGAGAACTCGTTGCTGCCGGCCGTGTGCGGGCGAGTCTGCCCGCAGGAAGTCCAGTGCC
>JAFGTU010000073.1 GCA_016933985.1 Sedimentisphaerales bacterium
AAAGCTTTTACTTGAAGAACAATTCTCGTTTTTACCGCTTCCCTTCAAACCGTTTGAGGCCTGTCGTATCCAGCCGGATCATCTCAAGATTTGCCGGTTCAATGATGTTATTGCAGTTCATAAGCGCCGGGATCCATCAACACCATCAGGGCAATCCACACCATTGCGACCATTTCCCAAGCGGCAGGAGCGTCGAACAGGTGATTCGCACTTCGCCATCGCCGAAGGCCCGGAAGGTAATGGGACTCTCTTCGGTCCCGTCACGGCTGACTCTCCAAGTGGGCACTACGTGGGGAGAACAAAATCAAAATAAGACATTTTGAAGCGGCGGCGGCTGCAGCTAACGCCGCCGACCGGCCCGTTTCCCCCCCCGGGGGGGTAGGGGGGGAGTTGGTGGAACGCCGATCAAAGCCGCCTCACGCTCTGAGAGTGCGTCCGTGAGTATCACGGACGCCTCATTGCCGCGGCCCGGCGGTCTTTGAAGCTCGGAATCAGTAGGGCTAGGGCTGATTCCGAGCGCTCGGCGTTCCTTCCGATTGTTTTCGCGGCAATGGCTAACGCGAAACTGAGAATGAGTTTGAGCTTGTCCGGCGCAGCCGCCAAGCTCATCCGACTTGGCTCGAGGTTTTTCTTTGCCGAGAGCACGGCGCACGAAAAGGATGCGTGAGCCGGGCGAAATCAGAAAGCGTTCCACTTTGGGGACGGTTTCAAACTGAGCTGGTTAATGAGCGCAAATATTCGAATCCGTTTCGGGGCGTGACACTCGTTGCTTCGTTTACGAGCCCCAGCGGGAAGTCCGTCGATTTCTTCGGCTATTACGACGGGGACGGCCGCGGCGGTCAGACCGGCAACGTGTGGAAACTGCGATTCATGCCCGATGAGACGGGAGCGTGGTCTTACACTTGCCGGTTCTCCGATGGTACGCCAGGCAAAAGTGGAAAATTCACCTGCGTGGACCATGGTGCCAAACCAGGACCGCTGCGAGCGGAGGGACGATGGCTGAAGTTCGCCAACGGCGAGCGCTTCTACCTACGCAGCTACTATTTCAGCGAGGCATTCTCCGGAAAGTTGCCGCATTGGGAAGAAACCATCGATTTACTGTTCGGCGGTAAATACACATACAACTTCTGCTGCACGACGTTCTGGCAAGGGCGGCTGCTGACAGAGAATCGCTGGAATAACATCGAGTACAATGGATTCTATCCTGTTCAGGGGGCAGACTACACGCGGCTGGACCTGCGGAGCTGGCGGCACGTGGACGAAGTCCTTCAGCACTTGGAGTCGCACGGCGCAGTCTGGTTTAACTTTGACGGTTTCGTGCCCAACGTCGGCGGCGAGATGGGACGGCAGCGAATGGATTTCGAGGCGCAGAGAGTTTACATACGCAACGTTTTGGCGAGGCTGGCGCCTTACTGGAATATTACTTGGAACATCGCATTCGAATGGAGGGAATTCCTCTCAGCCGAGGAGGTGCGGCGACTGGTGGATTTCACGAAGAAGATCGACCCGTGGGGCCATCCGGTCACGGTGCATGATCAGGGTGGGTATCAGACGGCCGTGGAGCTGGTAGATGAATTGCATGTTGATTTCGTCACACTTCAGTACGATGCCGGCAAGTGTGGGGATGCGGTCACGGCCAACGGATTCGTTCAGCAATACGGCGGGCGGACACCTGTATATGCCCAAGAAGTATACCTATCGCGTTAAATGTGGTGTCGGAATGTTGACGCTCCTGCTGCTTGCCGGGGCCGGGGCGAGTGTTGCAAGGGGCTGACGGCGGTCAAGCACAGGCATTTGACTGGTGCAAAGCAAGTCCCGTCAGTCAGGGGATGGACGAAGCCAAACTGGCGGCGATGAAGGACTCGCTGGCCGGCCGCGGTACGAAAGCCTTTCTGGTGATTCGCAACGACAGGATTGTCTATGAATGGTATCAACAGGGCCACGGACTGGATAAAAAACACTATACGGCGTCGATGGCCAAAGCAATTGTGGGAGGAGTGTCTTTGGCTGTGGCGCTAAGCGATAGCCTTATCGCGCTGGATGACAAGGCGGCGAAGTACGTTCCCCAGTGGAAGAACGGCCCACGCAAGTCAAATATAACGATCCGCCAACTCGGTTCGCACACGTCGGGCATTGAGGACGCCGAGGCGGACAACCTGCCGCATGAGAAGCTGACCGGTTGGAAGGGCGACTTCTGGAAGCGTCCGGCGCCGCCTCTCGACCCGTTCACGCTTGCGCGCGATGCCGCTCCTGTACTCTTTGAGCCGGGCGAGAAAATGGCGTACACCAATCTCGGCATCGCTATGCTGACCTACTGCGTCACGGCATCGCTGCAAAACACGCCGCATAAGGACGTTCGGACATTGCTGCGCGAGCGAATTATGCGGCCTATCGGGGTGGGCGACAAGGAATGGTCCATCGGTTACGGCAGGACCTATAGAGTGGAAGGCCTACCTCTGGTCGGTTCCTGGGGTGGCGGCGGCTATACGGCTCGAGCAGTGGCCCGCGTCGGGAGGCTGATGTTGCGCGAAGGTGACTGGGAAGGAGTACGACTCATCAACGCCAAGGCCGTCAGGCAGGTTACACGCGATGCGGGCACACCCGGCAATTGCGACGCTGGCTGGTGGAATAACAATGAAGGCGCTTTCCCCGAACTGCCGAAAGATGCGTTCCGGGGCTCGGGTGCGGATCATCAGGTGGTCTTTGTTGCCCCAGGCCTGAGCCTCATCGCGGTCCGTAACGGCGGCACGCTCGACGCGGGAATAGATCATCACGAGGCGTTACGGGTCCATCTGTTCCGGCCACTTGTTGAGGCAGTGATGGATGCTCCCGGCACTGAGCGACACCGCGCACGCTCGGCCCGATGAGAGCCGTCAGGGCCATGCGCCAATGCGAGGAGAATGTCCATGCCGTAAGCGCGACAAATGGCTTGAGGATGCAGTGGAGCAGGTAGGGAAACGCCACAGGTTCCTGACCTGCGGCCGAGTTTGAGGCTTCTGATCGGAGTAAGCCGCCAATAATATTTGTAATGGAACAGGCTATTCGGGTGGGATGGCGTAATGTCGCCATGTACCCATTTTGGCGGGGAATTTCCCGTATCATCTGCTTCTCTCATTGTTTCTCACCGGACAATTGTCGCCACCCAGTGCGCAGAGCCGTCTGGACGAGTAATCGTCACCGTACTCCCGCCGCGTACTGCTGTCGTTGCCCCCCACTCGCCCGTACCGACATTTACCCAGCGGAGTTCGAACGTTGTATCCTTGAAGCTCTCTAACTTCAAGCCGACTGACCCGCCGCCGTTCTTCGTCAAGTATAGGATATACGCTTTTCCCGGATTTGCCGCCAAGTAAGCCTCATCGGGTTCCCGGTTTGCCAACAGGTCCATCCTGGGCTCGACGTCCCAGAACTTCACCCTGGTTTCGACCTTCCTCGTCGCGCGAATACAATTCTTCGCCTCAGGATACAAACCTATCCCTGAGGTAGGACGATGAAACCTCACCCCGGCCACGCCGGCTATCAGATTGCGCCACCATTCTTCGATTCCGTTGTCGGAGTCCCCCGGTCTGAATCTGCTCCAGGGTTTGCCGTCCAGTGCAAGGTCATTGCCGTATATTTTGGTCATGTGCAGCAGGTACGGCGGATTTGTCTTCCTCGCCGCATCTGCTATCCATTTTACGCTATTCCAGTGTGCTTCGTCCGCGTGCCTGCTATTGGCCTGAGATACGTCGAGATAATCATACTCTTTCCGATTGGCGAGTTGATAAGTAAGCCCGCGTGAGCTTGCCGCCTCATATACGTCATCAAACATATCGGTGGTCGGCACATTTTTGCCCAGGGCGTTTGCTTTGCGCTTTATGAACCCCATCCAGTACTTTCCCCAGGCGGGGTCTGCGTGGGTCTCGTTGTTCATACAGTAGAGCACATTCTTGTACCGCAGCGTAAGAGAGAGCAGCTTGTCAACAAACTTGTCCTGGAAGGTCCGGACCAGGTCGTATTGCTGTTTCCTGTGTTCCGGCGCATTCTCGTAATCCGGATGCCCCGGCACCGTCTGGAGGAAAGGATGAGTGCCGAATGACCCATACGACACAGCCAATCCGGACGATGCCGGGGTATAGTTCACGTTATTCTTCGGATTCCACGGACTGCCGGGCCACGACCCCCAGCTTCCGTCGATCAAATCAAACCTGTCCCACAGCTCTATCTGAACGATGATGTCGCGCTTCTGGGCCTCCGCGATAAACATCTCGATGCGCTCCCAGAACGGGCCGGTCATGGCGTTCAGATCGTACTTATCGCCCGACTTGGCGCAGAAGTCAAAGCCCTGTGTTGCGGTCGCCATTCCGGGGTCGAGCACGCACCGAAGGCAGTTGCCCCCGGCCGCGGCCAAATCGTCCATGGCTTGCTTGATCTGCTCGGGGGTACTTACTCCTCGATTATCCTTATCGTTGTCGGTATCGTGATCGATAAACGGATTATGGCCGTGATTCCAGCCGCCCAGCAACAGCACTCGCCGACCGTCGTACCTCCAATATCGCCCATCGACGGCGATCTGAGCAAAACCAGAGCAGTTCAACATCAAAACGATCATGAGTCCCAGGGTGTTTCTCATCGTTATTCCTTTCGGTAATCTTTCATCAGATCGACTGATTGCTTCTGCACAGGGCCGCCGAATACGGCTAATAGAAGATAAAATGACATCGATCCATTATCATCAGCATACCAGTTGTGCCCGGAATATCAAGCTACTATGATTCGGCACACCTGATAGGTATCCTGCTCGTGCGTATTGGCGAGCCTTCTACTTGCTCTAATGATGTGTCTTCGTAATAATAGGTGCTGTGCTATATAGGGCAGTCCGGCCAATCAAGGGCTAATCTGAGATGGGCAACAAGAACGGTCAAATCATTAGTTTTGGTCTTGCGATAGTCTTTTCGTATTCCTTTCTGTTGACGTCTCCGATTTGCGGTCTCGCCTGGCAAGATACCGAGCAGATCGATCTTCCCATTCTCCGGGCAGAATCGTTTCGCGTTCCGGAGAATCTGACTGTTCGAGTGCGGCTCCAGAGTATAACGCCCGCGGAGCCGACACCGATCGAATGGCGTCACGGCGGAGAAGGGCAGGGAGGAGAAGTCATTCGCGGCACTTTTCCAAAGGTCGGCGTCCCGGCCGATGCGCCTGCAGAATCGCAAACGCTGCGGGTGGGCGAGTGGTCGGCGCATGTGCCCCTGGTTTCCATGGCTGAGCGTTTCTCCGATAAATTCTTTCTGACAATCACGGCCGGTAATCCGGGTAAGACGGTGGATCGGACCACCGGCAGGCGCGGGGGTTACTCGACCGATGCGGCTTTCGAGTTTGAGTTTCGTTTCGGCGATGAAATGATCAAGAAGTTCACTGCAAAAGGCCCCGACGGCGGTACGGCGACGATTGTGGTTCCCGTTTATCGTTTGGTTGATGGCGTGCAGCCGAATTCGCCTGCGTTCATCGCGGAACTGACGGATGTGTTAGGCTATGCGCGAAGCCGGGCCGAAGTTCTGGAAGAACTGCCTTGGGCAAGCTGGTCCCTGCCTCGAAAATATGCTGTCATCAACAATGTGGGAGGATACGGAACCGGTTTTGACTACGGGGTGCGCACGACCGACCGGGCTGTTACCGATGCGGAATTGCGCAGTCTTGCCCAGTTGGGCGTTAATGGATTTCGCGATCCGCCGGACTTCATCCTGGAGATGCTCCGCGAAGGCGGCCCCGAGGCCCAGAAGTGGAATCGCGGGATGATATCCGGCGTCATGGGATTTCCGGTCGAGCAGTATCGCGCAGGGCGCAATGAAGATGCTCAGGCCGGGTGCCCGTTTGCAGAAGATGTAGCCGAGCGAACTCGACAACTGGTGGCTGAATCGCTTGAAGTCATTGTCTCACTTCCAGTCGGAGAAGTATGGGGGCTGACGGTCGATGAAATCGGAACGGTGATCGACGGATCTCGTGAGAAAAAGGCCCACTTATCCGTTTGTCCTCGCTGTATCCGGGGATTTCAAGAGTGGCTCAAACGCAAAGGGCTAAAGCCCTCGGATTTCGGGGCATCGGATTGGTCCGGCGTTCGTCCCTTGAATGTATGGGACTCCCAGAGCGGCAGGCCGTGGTTGCAAGACCGTGGTCTTGCCCTGGCGGCCTATTATACGCGCGATTTCAATAACTATATAACGGCAATGTTATTCACCGAGCTTAAAGAGGCTTTTACCCGGTCCAACGAAGGCAAGCGGGCGGCGCTTGCTCGCGGCGGCCAGCCGGATAGTGCCGATGCGCGCCGGCCGTGGATTTACTCGTATGCGCTTCGTGGCAACACGTTCCTCATGAAGGGCCACAGCCTTGACTTTTTCGACTTCTATCGCCTCGCCGACAATGCGATTGTTTACGAAACCTCCAACCGCGAGCCTCGCATCTGGGGCTGGGATAGCTACCTCTGCGACGTGCAGCGAATCGTGGCGGAGAAGATGCATCTGGCCCGCGGCATCTATATTAAACCTCACCGCGGTGCGCCTGTGCAGCGAATGCTCTCTGCAGTCAGCCGGGGCAACAAGATGCTCTATTGGTACACCTACGGACCCGACTATAAGAAGGGAGACAGCTTTTCCCAGGATACGGAAGCTCTGCAACTGACGAGCAAGGCCGCCCATCTGCTCGGTGCTGCCGAAGAGGCCCTTTACGGCTCCCGATGGGCGGTTCCGGCTGAGGTTGCTGTGGTCAAACCTGAGACGACCCAGCGATGGATGAACCTTAGCGGTGATCCGCCTCACTTGATGGCTGCCTGGGAAAACGCCAAGTGGGTCTATTCGGCGCTGCAACATGCCCACATTCCCGTCGATCCGATCGACGAGGTCATGTTGGCTGAGGAAGACCTTTCGCACTACAAGATCATCTACGTTAGTGGATCGCACATTACAAAGGAGGCGGCCCAGGGGCTGGCGAGATTCGTCAAGAACGGCGGAAAGCTTTATACCAGCGGGTGGGGGCTGGCCCGGGACGAGGCCAACCAGCCATTGAGCGCATTGCAGGACGCACTTGGGCTAAAGGACCGCACAGAACCGGAAATGTGGTACCGTGTCAGCCTGTATGGCGCAGGAAGTGTCGAGTCCTACAACGAAGCGGACGATCGGCTTGCGCCTGTTCCTTCGGGGGCGAGAATTGTGGGGGGAGATATAATTCGAGGTTCCTTTACACCGGTGGTCGGCCGAGAAGTGCTCCGACCCGAAAGCAACACCGAAACACTCGCCCGCTTTGCCGATGGAACTGTGGCAATGACTCGCAACAAATACGGGGAGGGACAGGTTTATGTCGTAGGATTCTTCCCGGGATTGGAATACAGCGCCGAGGTTCGACGGCTCGATTTCAACATGCATCGGGATTTTGATGCGGCGCTGCGTTTTATCGTTGCGGCCCCTGCGCTCGAATTGACTCGGCCGGTTGTCGAGCCTTCGGATCCGTTGGTGGAGGGCGTCCTTTTACAGAATGCTGCAAACGGCATGCGGGCCGTGACCCTGGCAAACTGGGCATACGGCGTTACAGCAATCAAGGAAGATGATCAAGGCCGGCGCTCGACGGTTGTCACGCACCTGCCGGTGGCAGGTTTGCAGATCAAAATCCGCACCGCCGAAGGTACGAAGAAGGTTTTCTCCTGCATGCTCCAGAAGAGATTGAAATTCACTGAATCGGTCGAGGCTGTTGTCGTCGACTTGCCCCGGCTCGACGAAGGCGATGTGCTGCTGCTCAAATAGCAGCCTATAAATACTATGCTCCGAAGATGATATGAGTTGGTTTGAACGTTTTACCGCCATCGTAAGAAAGCTGCCTCCAGTCCGTGACCGGCCAGCCTTGCCATGGGTAAAGGATGTGCGTCGAACTGCAATCAGAGTCAGCTTGGCGTGGCTGGTTGTGCCCGGTTTGGCGTCCGTATTCTGCGAGCCGGTGTACTCTGCAACCTACTACGTCGATCAAAGCCATGCCGGGGGAAGCGATGAAAATCCGGGCAGCGAGGCAAAGCCATTGCGCACCGTTCAAAAGGCGGCTGATATTGCCCGCGCCGGCGATACGATACTGGTGCGCAGCGGTGTGTATCGAGAGCATGTAGTACTTCGTTTCTCCGGGCGGCAGGGCAAGCCGATCGTGCTGAAGAACTATCCCGGCGAGCACCCGGTGATTCAACCGGGCGAGTTGGGTAAAGAGCCGCCCGGCCACAGCCTGCTGCTTCAGGCAGAAGAGGGTTATCAAAGGCCGATCGGCTGGATTACTATCGAAGGACTCGAGATCCGCTACGGCTGGGATGGCGTTAAGATCTACAACACACACGACATCATCATCCGCAATTGCAGCATCCACGAGAACTGGAATCAGGGCATCTTGGGGAACGGCAATCGCGTGCTCATCGACCGGAACATCATCGCGGGCAACGGCACGAACAAAGAGGTTGCGCGGAACCTCGTGCACGGAATCTATGCCACCGGCTCGGCCTTTACGATCACGAACAACCTGATTCATTCCAATACAGCCTACGGTATCCAGGTCGCCGCCTATGATTACAAGAAGGACTCGATGGCCGGGCCTGAATACGCCGAGGCCAAGGACTGGCTGATCGCCAACAATACCATTGCCCTCAACAAGAATCGGGCCGGTATCGTGATCTGGCAGGATGGCGTCGAGAACTGCATCGTCCAGAACAACATCTTCTACAAGAATGGAGGCGTCAATGGGATATTGTTTTACACACAAGAGAATCGACGCCATAAGATTCGCAACAACATCTTCTATCCGCCCGGCGAGAATCTCGTGAGCACCGAAGACAACGCGTATCAGGCCACTGACAACAAGCAGGTCGATCCGTGTTTTGTCGATGTCGATTCCTTCGACTTTCAGCTCAAGGCCGATTCGCCGGCTATTGACGCAGGCGCCGCCGACCGTGCTCCCAGGACGGATTTCGACGGAAGACAAAGACCTCGAGGCAGCAAAGTTGATATCGGAGCGTATGAGTTCTCGCTCACCGCCGGGCCGTTACGGGTTCATCCGAGCAATCGGCGTTATTTCACCGATGGAACAAAGGATGCCCGCGGCGCCCTGAGAGTGGTCTATCTTACCGGTTCACACACCTGGACCAACCTTCAGGACGTGACCGGATACAAAGACCTCACCAACCTTGCAGAGCTTGGGGGATTCAAAGGCCATCTTGAATGGCTTCATTCCTACAATCACAACTTCATCAGGCTGTGGATACTGGAGCACGCATGGGATGCCGCGGAGGGCGCGACGATAGCTCCCCTGCCCTGGCCGCGCACAGGGCCGGGCAATGCGCTCGACGGCAAGCCGAAATTCGATTTGACGAAATTCGATCCGGCCTATTTCGAACGGCTGCGATCTCGCGTGGCCGCGGCCGGCAAAAGGGGTTTCTATGTATCGATCATGCTGTTCGACAGTTGGAGCGTTGAGCATCAGGGAACATGGAAAGGTCATCCGTTTCACGCGAGCAATAACGTCAACGGCATCAACGGCGACCCTGACAACGATGGCGTCGGTACTGAGACCCATATGCTCAAGATCCCAGCCGTTACGAGACTTCAGGAAGCTTATGCCAGAAAGATGGTTGATACCGTCAACGATCTCGACAACGTACTCTACGAAATCTCCAATGAGTCGGAATATGGTGCCGATTGGCACAATCATCTCGCCAGGGTGATTCACGATTATGAAGAGAACAAGCCCAAGCATCACCCGGTGGGGATCACGGGCGGAGGCCCCACCAACAAGGAGCTATTCAGCGGCCCGGCGGATTGGATTTCGCCGACCGAGTGGACCGACCCGCCGGCGAGCGACGGACGCAAGGTCGTTATTATCGATACGGACCACATCGGACATGTCGATCGTACATGGGTGTGGCGGAGTTTCCTGAGGGGGCACAATCCCATTCTCATGGACTGGATGCACAAACCTTCTCCTTGGTACGGCCCCGCCGAACAGGAGGCGATGCGCAAAGCGATGGGACAGACACGGAAAATGGCGAACCGAATGGGCCTTGCCGAGATGACTCCTCGCAACGATGTGGCGTCGACTGCTTATTGCCTGGCCCATCCGGGGCGAGAATATCTCGTTTACCAACCCAAGACCGGCGAAGCTTTAACAATCGAGTTGAAGGCCGGCAGGTATCAGTTCGAATGGATCAACCCCACGCAGGGGCAGACAACCCGAGCCGGCCATATCGAAGTTTCGGACGGGTCGCGGCAATTCAAGTCGCCGTTTGATGGCGATAGCGTGCTGTACCTCAAGAGTGTGCAATAACATCGAGAACCACGGTTCCCTGCAGGCAGCCGAAGTATAATAGAGAAAATTGTGGATGAAACCATAATGCAGACTGTGAGAACAACGAATTGTATCTGCCTGACAGTGCTGATCCTATTTATTGCTATGGTGCAGGGTACCTCCGTTGGGCACGCAGGTCCTGCGAGAGCTCTGCTGCGCCTCCATCCCGACAACCCACGCTATTTTCAGTTTCGTGAAGAGCCGGCTGTGCTGATCACATCGGGCGAACATTACGGCGCGGTCATCAATCTCGATTTCGACTATGTAGCCTACCTGGAAGAACTGGCCCGTTATGGCTTTAATCATACTCGCCTGTTCACCGGGGCGTATCGGGAAATCCCAGGCTCCTTCAGCATTCAGGG
>JAFGTU010000074.1 GCA_016933985.1 Sedimentisphaerales bacterium
AGCATCCCACGCGGACAACTACTACTGGCAGCTCATCGCAAATATAAGGCGATACAAAGGCGCCCCCGCCCTGCCGCCCGCGAGCGGAAAAAAGACGATTCGAATAGCCGACGGCTTCGACCAGTGGCGGGATGTCAAGCCCGAATACCACGACCACGCCGGCGAGACAATCCCACGAGACCATCCCGGCGTCGGAAGAACGTACTACAAGAACGCCACCGGACGCAATGACCTGCTCCTGATGAAAGTCGCCCGCGACAACGATTCTCTATACTTCTACGTCCAATGCCGCCAGGAAATAACCCCCTCGAAGGATAGCAACTGGATGATGCTGCTGATAGATTCGGACCAGGACCACACCACGGGCTGGGAAGGCTTCGATTACATCGTCAATCGCTCGGTCATTGACGGTAGCAAGACAGTATTGGAGAGGTGGCGGGACGGCTGGAAATGGGAAACAGCCGCCGAAGTGGATTATCGCGTATCCGGCAGCGAAATGCACCTCGCCATCCCTAGCGCCGCGATGGGTCTGGACCGCGCCAATGGCCAGGGCCACCTTGATTTCAAGTGGATTGACAATTGGTCGAAACCTGGCGACGTTATGGATCTTTACGTCAGCGGCGATGCCGCACCGGAGGGCCGATTCAAGTATCGCTATGTGGCGGATTAGGTATAATACCATAAAGCTTTTCCGCCGGCCATGCGGCCGATGAATTCAGAAAGGGGGTCGAAGATATGTACGCGAGATATCGAGGAATGCTCAGGGAATGGAAAGCTCTGTACTTGGTCTGGCTCGGTGTTATCCTGTCGCTTTCACTCATCGCGATTCTTACGCACGAGAAATCTGGGGTAAGTTGTATCTTGGCTCACCCTTCCGAAACCGCTTCCGAAGATGCAATTCAGCCGGGCCGGGCGGAACCGAATGATCCGAATGACAAGAGGCCGCTCCGCCCCCTGCATAAGCACCCCGCTTTCAAGGAGCGGATTGACGAGCGTCGTAGAATGGTCGCCAACCAGATTCAGGCCCGCGAGGTCAAGGACCCCAACGTCTTGAAGGCGATGCGGATAGTCCCCCGCCACGCCTTCATTCCGTCCGATGTCCAGCGGCAAGCTTATTACGACTATCCATTGCCCATAGGCAAGGGCCAGACGATAAGCCAGCCTTATATCGTTGCCTTTATGACTGAGGCCCTGAGGCTTGACCCGAATTGCACCGTCCTCGAAATAGGCACCGGCTCCGGCTACCAGGCCGCCGTCTGCGCCGAGATCGCTCGCGAGGTCTATACCATAGAGATAGTCCCCGCCCTGGCCAAGTCCGCCGCCGAGCAGCTCAAAAAGCTCGGATACAAAAACGTATTCGTAAGAGCCGGCGACGGCTACTTCGGCTGGCCCGAAAAGGCCCCCTTCAATGCAATAATCGGCACCGCCGCTGCAGGACGCATCCCGCCCCCCCTGCTCGAACAACTCAAACCAGGCGGAAGAATGATACTGCCCCTGACCGGCCCATCGGGGTATGAATATCTCGAACTGGTCACAAAAGACGAGAATGGAAGAGTCAAAAGAACCAAGGTAATGCCCGTAAGGTTCGTCCCTATGACAGGCCGGATCCAAAAGCAAAGAGATGACATTCGTTAGTAGTTGGAGTATCGCTTATGAAGTCAAATGAAGAATCTCAGTCCAGTAAAGGGGTAGTTATGAAGCGAAGGAGTTTTCTCGCCGCAGGCTGTCTTGCCGCGACGGCAACGATGCCTCGCAGCGCTGATGCAGCCTTGCGCCCGGCGCAGAAGCAGTATCTTGAGCTCAGGCATTACGAGCTGGCCTCCGTGAAGAAACGAAACACCTTCAACACATTTCTCTCTAAAGCAATGATCCCGGTTCTGAACAGGCTGGGTGTCGCTCCCGTCGGAGTCTTCCGCCTCGCCGACAACAAAAACTTCAGCCTGCGAGTCCTGCTCCCTCATAATTCGATGGAATCTGTAGCCACCGCCAATACCAAAATGTTGCTGGACCCGAATTATCTCAAGCTTAGGGACGAGCTTCTCAACGACAGCAAGAACGACCCGGCTTACTTACGGATGCATAGCTCCCTGCTCCTGGCTTTTGATCTTTGCCCGAAAGTTGAGATGTCTTCCCAAAAGGATACGCGCGTCTTTCAGTTGCGGATATACGAAAGCTACAACACGACTATGGCAAAGCGAAAAATCGAGATGTTCAATAAGGGGATCATCAATCTCTTCCGCCGCACCGGAGTCAATCCGGTGTTTATGGGTGAAGGTCTAATTGACCAGAACATGCCCAGGCTGACCTACATGGTCGGCTTCGACGACCCCGATACCCAGAAGAAAGCCTGGGATGCGTTCCGCCAGCACCCGGAATGGAAAAAAATGCAGGAGGACCCCTACTACAAAGATACGGTTTCCAGGATCACGAATATCGAGTTGCGCCCGACGGCAGCTTCACAAATATAGCTCTTCGGCTATGTGATCTGAACGGTTCAAACCGTCCCGTTCCAAACGACCCCGACTGAATCCTGCGGCTGAAAGTCACTATTGGTAAAAGGCGGATAGCCAACTTGTGGTCCATATTCATCCGCGCTCTGGACCGCGCACCTATCGCCGGGTCTTTCCTGCCGGTAGAGGCTCAGTTGATGAAGAGGCTTTTGGAGGAGAAGTCGGGGTCTGAGGTAAGGTTGAGGCCGAGCTTTCTTAGGCCGGCCTCGTCGCCGGTTGTGGGAATATGAGTGATATGGACTTCGCAGCCGCGGAGCTGCTTCAAATGCTCGACGGCCATCTGTGCCGCGGGATTCGATATCCCGCTGATGCTCAGGGCGATTAGCGTTTCTTCAAGGTCAAGACTGATCATTTTCCCGTTCATGACTTCCTTTTTCAGGAATTGTATAGAATCAGTAATATTCCGGGGCAAGAGATGCATCTTCTTTGGAAGCCCCGTAAGGTGCTTGGTGGCGTTGATGATGAGGCTCGACGCCGCGTGCATGAAGGGGGAATTCTCGCCCGTAATAATAGTCCCATCCCTGAGCTGGATGGCTGCGCCGCAGAAAATGCCCTCGTTGCCCTTTCCGAGCTGCTGTGCTCTTTGGGCGGCCTGTCGTGCCGGCAATACGACGACTCGGTCTTCGGCCGTCGCACCGATGTTTTCCATGATCAGCTCCGACCTCTCCAGTATTTCCCTATCCACAAGACCCATCGCGTATTCGCAGGCGCACCTGAAGTACCGCCGGATGATCTCCTGATGCGCCGCTTCCTGCACCGCCTCGTCGTCCACAATGCCGAAGCCGGCGCGGTTGACGCCCATATCAGTCGGAGATTTGTAGAATGATTCCTTGCCCGTGATCTTTTCTATAATTCTTTTCAAGAGCGGGAAAGCCTCGATATCGCGGTTGTAGTTCACGGCTTTTTCGTTGTATGCCTCCAAATGGTGACAATCGATGCAGTTCACATCCTTCAAATCGACCGTGGCTGCTTCGTAAGCAACGTTCACCTTGTGATTCAAGGGGAGATTCCAGATTGGAAATGTCTCGAACTTGGCGTACCCGGCCTCGTTGCCGCTCTTGTATTCATGATACAAATGACAAAGGCACGTTGCGAGTTTGCCGCTTCCTGGCCCGGGCCCCGTGACAACTACGATAGGCTTGGTCGTATGTATCGGCTCGTTCGCGCCGTAGCCTTCGTCGCTGACGATGGTATCGACGTCGGTGGGATAACCCTTGGTCGCTTCGTGCGTATAGACGGTTATACCCCTGCGTTTAAGCTTGTTCTTGAATGCCTTGGCCGAAGGCTGATCTGCATACCGCGTAATCACTACTGCCGTAATCTCGATGCCCCATTCCTTGAAGTCATCGATTGTTTTCATCGCGTCCGAATCGTAGGTAATACCGAAGTCGGCCCGCACCTTCTTCCTCTCAATGTCCCCCGCGTAGATGCACAGGATAACATCTATATCGTAGCGCAGTTTCTGCAGCAAGCGCATTTTAACGTTCGGATCAAAGCCGGGAAGCACCCTCGCCGCATGATAGTCAAAGAGGAGCTTGCCGCCGAATTCGAGGTACAGCTTGTTGTTGAAGCGATTGACCCGCTCGAGGATAGCCTCCGTCTGTTCCTCCAAATACTTCTCATTGTGAAAACCGGTCTTTCCCGTCATGGCGTCAACGTCTCTTTTCGCTGTAATCATTATTCTGTGCCTTCTTCTCGGAATAGTCGGTGCGCCGAGCCCTTTGTCTTTGACTTGGCAACGCGTTTTTCACCCGTTAGCTTAACCAGTTCGATCCCCTCGCCCGTGCCCAGGTTGCGGGAGTACTGTTTGTCCAGCGGATTGTCCCAGTTCTCATAGACTCCCAGGCTCTCCAGGCGTTTCACATTCGATTCGTGGTCCGGGTCATAGAACGTTCCTGAAGGCGGATTGTCCGCCTTGGCCGCCTCGATCAGGTAGTCGTTCGTGCCGGGCTTGCGGGGAGCATCGTCCCATTCGCTCCGCAGGAAGTCG
>JAFGTU010000075.1 GCA_016933985.1 Sedimentisphaerales bacterium
CAAAGCTGCTTTTCTGGCATCTCGCACCTGTTCCGAATCGCTCTCGATTTGCATGCCGTCCGTGGCGACGGTTGCACAGGCGGGTACAAGGCTGGGCAGGCCCGCGATCTTGACGACGCAGACCATGCAGCTCGTCGAAGGCTCAAGATCCTTCAGGAAGCAGAGCGTCGGGATTTCGATTCCGAGCTTGGCGGCGGCGTCGAGAATGGTCGCGCCGGCGGGGACTTCAACTTCGCGGTTGTCTATGGTCAGTTTCGGCATCGTCACTCAATTTTGCCACCAAGGCACTAAGACACGAAGATTCACCATTATATTTTGAATGATATTCTTTTTGTGTCTTCGTGTCTTTGTGGCGTAATCCTCCTACCGGACTTTAACGGCATCGGCCGGACATATATTCTTGCATGTTCCGCAGCGGATACATTTTTCGGGGTCGATTTCGTGCTTCTGATAGGGTCTGTATTCGATGGCGTTGGCGGGGCAGTGCCGGGCGCAGAGGGTGCAGCCGATGCAGTCATCCGTGATCGAATATGTAATCAGGGCCTTGCACTTGCCGGCCGGGCAGCGTTTTTCGATGTGGGCCTCGTACTCGCTGCGGAAATACTTGATGGTTGAAAGTACCGGATTCGGGGCGGTCTTGCCCAAGCCGCAAAGACTGGAAGCCTTGATTATTTGGGCTAAATGTTCCAGTTCGTCGATATCGTTTTTCTTTCCTTCGCCGGCGCATAACCTCTCGAGGATGTCGAGCATTCGGCGGGTGCCGATACGGCAGAACGTGCATTTGCCGCAAGACTGGTTCTGCGTGAAATCGAGGAAGTACCTTGCGATATCGACCATGCAGTCGGTCTCATCGAGGACAACGAGTCCGCCGGAACCCATCATCGCTCCGACGGACTTGAGTGTCTCGTAATCGACGGGAGTATTTGCCAATTCTGCGGGGACGCACCCACCGGAAGGGCCGCCGACCTGGACGGCCTTGAATCGCAGTCCCCCTCCGATGCCGCCGCCGATATCCTCGACAATCTCTCGTATTGATATTCCCATCGGGACTTCTATCAGGCCTCCGCGGGCAATCTTGCCGGCCAGAGCGAAGACCTTGGTTCCTTTGCTGGCGCCGGTTCCGAGCCGCGCGAATTCTGCGGCGCCGTTGCGAATTATCCAGGGCACGGCGGCGTAGGTCTCGACGTTGTTTATGAGGGTTGGCTTTTTCCAGAGGCCGCTCTGAGCCGGGTATGGAGGCCGAAGACGGGGCATACCGCGGCGACCTTCAATGCTGGCCATCAGTGCGGTCTCCTCGCCGCAGACGAATGCGCCTGCGCCGGGTACGATTTTCAGGTCGAGCGAGAATTTGCTGCCGAAGATGTTCCCGCCCAGGAGGCTGCGCTCTTTGCAGACTTCAATCGCCTTGCCGACCCGCTCTATCGCCAGGGGATACTCGGCGCGGATATAGAGGTAGCCCTTCTCGGCGCCTACGGCATAAGCCGCTATGGCCATGCCTTCGAGGATGCGATATGGGTAGGATTCCATCAACATGCGGTCCATAAAAGCGCCCGGGTCGCCCTCGTCGCCGTTGCAGAGTATATACTTTTGGCGGGATTCCTCTTTCCTCACGGCAGTCCATTTAAGATGGGCTGGGAAACCCGATCCTCCCCTGCCTCGCAGTCCGCTTTTTTCAATTTCAGTGATGATCTGCTCAGGCTGGAACTGCTTTACAGACTTTTCCAGAGCAGTGAATCCGCCGTGTCTTGAATACTCATCGATGTCAAGGGGGTCAATACGCCCGCAGTGCTCTGTAGCGATGTGCAGTTGTTTGCCCAGAAAATCCGCTACGGGCTGATCTCGCACATCGACCGAATAACGCGTGATAGGCTTCCATGCTCCGTCGGTAAGTATGTTATCCAGCATTGCGGATACGGCATTTTTGATTTTGGGGGTGATTCCCTTGGGCTTGAAATGCCTGAGCACGAGGGCTTTGGCATCTTCGGGGCGGATGCGGGCGTAGCGAAAGGAAGCGCCGCCCGGCAGGACAACTTCCACAAAGGGCGCGAGGAACGAGATGCCGGAACATCCGACGCTCTTGACCAGCGCCGGGACAGAGGTTTCTTTGACAGCCTTTTTTAATTTCTCATAGACCTTAGCGCTGCCTCCGGCGACACAACTTGAACAGATGCAAATACGGATTTCCCCAAGCCCATCGGCGGCCCGGGGCGGATGGGGCATCTCCTTTTGCTGAGCGTGGGTTTTCTCCTGCTCGAGGAAGTCCCTTACGACAGCGGGGACCTGTTCTACGCTCAGGTGCCCGTAGGTAATGTCCTCAATCTGTATTACCGGTGCAAGCATACAGCATCCCAGACAAGCGACTTTCTCAACAGTGAAGAGCTTATGGGAGTCTGTATCCTCTCCATCGGGGATATTTAGATGCCGCTGAAATGCTTCATAGACCAGTTGTCCGCCCTTGACGTGGCAGGCGGTGCCGATGCAGACTCGAATCTTATAACGTCCGGCGGGGCTGTGCCTGAACTGGTTGTAGAAAGTTGAGACGCCCGCAATAGAGGCGGGGGTAATCTCGGTCAGGTCGCAGAGATGCTCGAGGGCCTCGGTGTGCAGATAGCCGAACTCGCCCTGAATCGCCTGGAGCAATTCGAGCACTTTTTCCTTTTCGCCGCCGATTCTCTCAACGGCCTGGTCAACAAATGTCAAATCCGGTTCAGTCATATATGCTGTTGCGCTGCGAGCGCTATCAAGCTCGATGCTGCTATTCTTTGCCTATACAATATAGATTTTCGACCCCTCGCATGTAGATGCATCCGTTGGCGAAGGCCGGCGAGGCGTGACATTTCTCGCCCAGCTCGCATCTTTTCAATTCCTTGTACTTGGGCATAGCCTCGGCGATTATCATAACGCCTTTCTCGGTGAGCAGGTACAGCTTGTCGCCGACAAGGCTGGGCGAAGCGAGGAAGTCTTCTCTTATTTCTTCTTCCCAGAGTTTCTTTCCATCCTGTGCGTTGAAACAGAGGGCCAGGCCGTCGGTGTTGAGCACAAGTACATATTCGCCGTTGCTGACGGGGCTGCAAATATCGGGCCCCGGCTCATCCACGCTCCATGCGATGTGCGTCCTTGTGACGTCGCCTTTTCCGTTGGTTCTTATTGCGAGAATCTTGCTGTACGGCTCGACGAAGAAGGCCAATCCTTTTGCATAGACGGGCGATGGGGCGATGTCACCGGCGAGGCACTCGGCCCGCCAGATTTCCGCCCCGGTATTTGGGTCGAAGGCCATAACGTTGGG
>JAFGTU010000076.1 GCA_016933985.1 Sedimentisphaerales bacterium
CGTGTCAGTTGATCTGCGTTGCGGTGTTGTTTGCGGCTGGTTCCGTGGGGTTTGGGGCCGATGACACACTCCCGACCAGAGCGCCGGGGAAGTACTTTGCGTTGTCGCCTGATGCGCATCAGGGCGCCGAGACGTTAAAGGCCGGCCAGCCGATTGTGGGGACGACGTATTTCTACTGGTACGATATCGATAGCAAGAGCCACATCATCGACGGCGACGGCAGCGATGCGCTGACGACCCACCCGGCGGATATGAACGGCATCAGCTTTAAGCACATCTCGTGGCATAAGCGGCAGTTGGCTGATATGGTCGAGGCAGGCGTGGACTTCCTGATGCCCGTCTTCTGGGGCGTCCCGGCCAGATATGATGGATGGAGCTTTGCGGGTTTGGGGCCTTTGGTTCAGGCGCACAGCGAGTTGGGGGCCGAGGGCGTCAAGCCGCCAATGATAGGGCTGTTTTACGATACGTCGATACTAATGTGGAATGATTTCCGCAGGGACGGCAGGGGCAATTATCACGTCGATCTTTCCACCGAGTTCGGCAGGGACTGGTTCTATACCGCGATGCGCGATTTCTTCAGCTTCATTCCGCCGGAGAAATGGGCCCACGTGGACGGTAAGCCGATAGTGTTTTTGTATTCGGCGCATTTTGCCGCCGGCCAGGACGATGGGCAGTTGGACTATGTCAGGCAGAGGTTTCGCAGCGATTTCGGCATTGAGCCGTTCATCGTGAAGTCGCAGGAGTGGAAGGGCCGGGCCGATGGGATATATTCATGGGGCGGCGCAGTCAGCGGGCCGTTGATCTACAGGGAGACTGCGGCCCTGGGGCCCGGCTACGACCATAGTGCGGTCCCCGGCAGGTCGGCGTTGATAGTGGACAGAAAGGACGGCAAGACGTACATCGACCGGTGGCGCAAAGTCCTGCAGCTTAATCCCGACCATCGCCCGTCGATAGTGCACGTCGAGACCTGGAACGAATGGCACGAAGGGACGGACATCGCCGACTCGCGCGAATACGGACGGCTCTATATCGAGCTGACGCGGCTGTTCTGTGATCTTTGGCATCAGCGGACGCATCTTCGGCTGCCGTCATCGTATCTGAGCGGCGACAGTGTTGCCTGGGACGGCGGAAAGGCGCTCGGCCTGGAGGCCCGCCCGAGCGACGGCGACGGCGTATGGAAGGAAATCAAGCTCGACCGGACAAATGCGATAACCTCGGCGGCGAATCCCGAGCTGCCGGCCGGCGGGCGCTATCTGTACTTCAATATCGACGACGCCTTTGCGTTTGAATTGTACGACGCAACGGTCGTGCTTTCGGTGACATACCGCGATGCGGGGTGCTCGTCGTTCCTTGTGGAATACGACAGCTCGAATGCCGCGGAGGGCATCTTTGAGGGCGCGTTTCGACCGACCGGCAATGTCGTGATAGGCAGCAGCGGCCGGTGGAAGACGGCGACCTTCGATCTGGCGGAGTGCCGATTTATGAACCGGTGCAATGGGGCGGATTTTCGCCTGCCCATCCTCGGCGGCGAGTTGACGGTTAGCCGGGTCAAGCTCGGCAAGAAGTTGATTGGACGTTGATTTGAAAGGGATAAGAATGGCTGCTTCTAAGATTATCAGGTGTGCCGTGGCGATGCTCTTTGTTGCGCCGGTTTCTCTGAGGGGGCAATCGCTCTGGGATTTGGCGAGGGATAACAAAAATGTCTTGAAAATATCGACGCTCTTCCCCGCGCAAAACGTCCGCGACTATCTGTCTAGCGAGAACGGCATCGGCGGCGCGATAAAATGGTGCAGGGATACGGGCGTCACGCGCGTCTTCATCGAGACCTACAGGGACGGCTACACAGCCGAGCGTAAGACCTTGGAGAATGCCAAGGCCAAGTTCGAGGCCGCCGGCTTCGCCGTATCCGGGTGCGTCACCACCACCAAGGTCGGCAAGAGTTCGGGCGGCTGGAACGGGATATCGTGTTATACCAACAAGGGCACGCAGGACGAGCTGAAACGAATATTCGAGTACACCGCCTCGATCTTCGACGAGATTATGATCGATGATTTTCTCTTCACCGATTGCCAGTGCGACGAGTGCAAGGCGGCGCGGGGCGGGCAATCGTGGGCCGACTACCGGTGCGACTTGATGGTCAGGGTTAGTCGGGAGTTGATATTGGGCGCAGCGCGCGCGACTAATCCGAACGCGAAGGTCATAATCAAGTACCCCCAGTGGTACGATAGTTTTTACGATCGCGGCTACGAGGTCGTGCGCGAGTCGGCGGACTACGACAGGATATGGGTGGGGACCGAGACGCGAGATTTCGAGGACAAGCGCTGGGGCGGCAAGGTCCAGTACGAGGCATATTACATCATGCGGTGGCTCGGCGAGATAGGCGGCGACAAGACGGGCGGCGGATGGTTCGACCCTTATGGAACAACCGAGAATACCTACCTCGAGCAGGCCCGCCAGACCGTCCTGGCCGACGCCAAAGAAATGCTGCTTTTCTGCTACGGCTCTCTCCAGAGCGGGACCGGCCCGGCGAACGTGGCGGCGCTGCGAAAAGAAATTCCGGGCCTCTTCAGGCTTGCAGAGATTGTCAGGGGCAAAACCATCAAGGGCATAATGGCTGCGAAACCGCCCAACAGCGACGCGGGAAAAGAGCAGTATGTCTATGACTTCGTGGGCATGCTCGGCTTGCCGCTTGTCCCGACGGCGAAGATTGACGCCGGTGCCAAGTCGGCATTTTTCCCGGTGCATTCGGTCAAGGACCCGCAGTTCTCCGACAAGCTCAAGGGAATGATTGCGGCTGGAAAACCCTTACTGCTTACGGACGGTTTGGCCAGGCGGCTCGAGGGTATCGACCTCGGTGGCGGGAATGTCACGATCCTGAAAGTCAACGGGGAGCCCAAGAGCCTGCTCAAGCTGACGCGCGAAGAGCTTCGGCCCATCCGGGAAAAATTGCTCGCGCCGTTCGGTATTAAATTCGATGCGCCCAATAAAGTGGCGCTCTACTTGTTCGGC
Organism: Sedimentisphaerales bacterium; assembly: GCA_016933985.1. Classification (GTDB taxonomy): domain Bacteria; phylum Planctomycetota; class Phycisphaerae; order Sedimentisphaerales; family Anaerobacaceae; genus JAFGCD01. The sequence goes on from JAFGTU010000076.1 coordinate 3,010, forward strand.
GACCATCATATAGTCGTAGAGAGTTTCAACGACGAGACTATTGACGCGGTATTGGAGTTTTCAAAGCCGGCCAAGGCCGAGAAGAGACTTGTCTTGCCGGTCGGTGGGAATGTCGAATTCACCGGCGTCGGCCCGGAGCTGCGATTTACCAAGATAACGCCGCGAACGCTGGTGGTGATTGAGTATTAGTATGTGCATCCGGGAAGGACCGGGATTTGGAGGCTAACGATGTCGATAGTCGAGACGATAAAACAATTCACCGCGGGTATGGTTATAGCGCTTGTTGCAGTGGTTGGCGGCCGGGCGGATGCGGAGACTGAGGCGGCGGGCGGGTCGGCGCAGCGGCGCGTGATGGCGTTCTATTATCCGTGGTACGGGACGCCGGACGGGCCCGGCGGCGCCGGCAGGATCGTCCACTGGGACAGAATAGACGTCGAGAAGAAGGATATTGCCGCCAGCACGCACTATCCGGCTCTGGGGGCGTATGATTCGCACGACGAAAAAGTGATAGATCAGCACTGCCGGTGGGCAAAGCGCGCAGGGATCGATACACTGATTGTCAGTTGGTGGGGCCACGGCAGCTATTGCGACCGCGCGATGGACGAGATACTCGATGTTTGCGGGCGGCACGGCTTGAAGGCGTGCATCTATTACGAGACCGTGCCGAACCCGCAAACGGCTGAGTCGGCGGCGAATGATATCATCCGCGTGCTGCGCAAAAATGGCGGACATCCCGCGCATCTCAAGGTCGCGGGCAAGCCGGTCGTATTCGTTTATGGCCGGGCCGTGCAGGAGATTGGCCTGGCAGGTTGGTTTGAGGCGATTGAGGCGATCACCGAGCGGTACCAGGGCGGCGCGACGTTCATTGGCGACGAGTTCAGCTACGGTGCCGCGCGTGTCTTTGACGGTGTGCACACGTACAACACCGCCGGTTCTTTGAGGGGTATGACCCCGGATCAGGTGCAGAAATGGGCGCCGCGGACGTACGAATCCTGGGTGGCGCTGGCGGATAGGGCCGGCAAGATCAGCACGCTGACGGTTATTCCCGGTTACGACGACACGAAGATTCGCAAGCCCGGCCTTGCGGTCAAGCGCTATGACGGCGACCTTTATCGCCGGCAGTGGGCGGCTGCAATCAAGGCCGACCCGCAATGGATATTGATTACGAGCTTCAATGAGTGGCACGAGGGCAGCGAGATAGAGCCGTCCTACGAGTACGGAGAGACCTGCCTCAACATCACGGCTCAGTATGCGAAAGAATTCAAGAGCCGCCCGCGATTGGAGCGCCCGCAGGCGGGGATCTCCGCGTTGTCGGCTGATGAGAAGGAGCGCCTGCGCGGCAAGCTCGAAGGGTCTCGAATAGGCGTGCTGTCCGGCGCGGACTCGAAGGCGTTTTGGTGGCTGCGGGATGTGGGCCTCGATACAAAGATTCTGTCGTGGGAGGACGTGGCCGACGGTGTCTGTCCGGGTGAGTATCCGGCGTTGCTGTATTGCGGGGGCGAGCGTTATCGTAGGACGGTGAAAGAGGCCGGCGACGTTGACGATGCGCTGGCGGCTTATCTCAAGGCGGGCGGAGCGCTTGCCGTTCTGCCTTCATTGCCGTGGCCGTTCTATTACGACCAGGATGGAAAGGTGGTGAATCAGGGCGAGCGGTTCGGCGTGACCATACGCGATGGGTGGGAGCAGCCGCCGAGCGGGGCGAAGCTGACGTTTGTTCAGCCGGAGCGTCGTTTCGCGCACGTGCCGGAGAAGTTTGATTTTCCCGCCTCCGGCGACTTGCGGTGGAGGCCGATTTGGGCGGGCGGCCAGGCGAAATACGCCTCCTTGCTGCAATTGCGCGACGGCGAGGGCAAGGGCCTCGGCGATGCCGTTGCCTACGCCGAATTGAAAGACGGCGGTAAGATGATTTATGCGTGGTTCGCTTTGCTCGACGGCGAGTACGGCGAAGCACTGCTTTACGATGTCTTCGATTATATCGCAGGCAGATTGGGCAAGTAGGCGCGAATTTGAGAGGTTCAGGTGATAGTCTTCAAGCGTAGCGCGGTCGTTGCGGCCGTAGTGGTTCTGGCGTACACGGCGTGTCTTTCAGGCAAGGCCGACGCCGGTGTCTATAACCTTCACCTAACAACCGACAATGCGCCGGTTTACACCGATCTTGCATCCTTTGTCAGCAGCGCTACCGGTCATCTCGATACGCCGCAGGAGAAGTGCATCGCCGTCTGGCGGTGGGGCAGGCGAAGCCGTCGGCAGACAAGCTGCTCCACGGAAGACGGGCGACTTATATGGGACCCCATCCTGCATTACAATTCCTACGGAACGATGAATTGCGGAGTTATATCGGCTCTGAATATGGCGAGCTGGCTCGCGCTCGGCTACAAGGCCCGGTACATCCAGCTCGGCGACCATACCGTCAGCGAGGTCTCCTGGGATGACGGCGAGACCTGGCACTTGTTCGATTCCTCGATGAGCTTTTTCTGCTACAACGACCGGGGCGTTGTGGCCTCCTGCGAGGAAATCAAGGTGCCGCAGGCAGGTGAATTCTCCGGCGGCGTCGAGGAGCCGGGCTACTACTACTATTACCACGGCGCGCCCCAGTGCATCACCCACCGGGGCAAGGACGGCTGGCGAGTCTGCAGCGACAACCCAGTCGCTTATCAGCGGACGCTGCTCAACGGGGCATCGTCTTATACGGGCGGATACTCGGTCGATAAATATACGCTTCATGTCCGCTATGGTCATCGATACGTCCTCAACCTGCTGCCGGGACAGTCGTACACGCGATACTGGAAGCCGCTCGACGCCTCCGCGCCCGGCGAGGATAAGCGCGACTACTACAGGCCCTTGAACGGCAAAGACCCGGACGAGCAGCACGACCTGCATAACATCCGGGGCAACGGCCTTTGGCTGTTTAAACTTGATTTGAAAAGTGCTGATTGCCGCTCCGTGCTCTATGATTCCGAGAATATTGAGCTTGGCGGCGAAGACGACTCCGGCCCCGCTCTCCATCCTGCGAAGAGCGGGCAGCCGGCGCACGTGGTCTTCAAGGTCTCCGCGGCCAACGTTATTACGTCGATGCAAATTACGGGCGATGGCGTGCGTTCCGCCCGCGATGATATCCTCCGCATACTCGTTTCGAGGTCTGCGGGCATAAGGTGGACGCCTGTTTGGCAGACCGCCGCAACTGGTTCGCACCCTATTGAGCTGCGGCTGCGGGATGAAGTGGCCGGCGTGACAGAGTGCTTAGTCAAAGTGGAATTTGCGACGACTGGGAAGAGCACCGACGTCGGCCTCAACCAGTTCAAGCTGAAGACGATCACACAGCTCAACCGCCGGACACTGCCTAAGCTGACGTTAGGCTCAAATCAGATACGCCTCTCGGCGGATCGCCAGGTCGATACGATGGTGCTCTGGCCGGCCCTGCACAACGGTCAGTATAAGACAACCATCTTCGGCGAGAAAGATGTTTACAGCGACGAAGAACCCGACGGTATGTATAAGGCGACTTTAGGAGCCGGCAAGAACGGCGTGCCGTGCGAGGTCGTCTGGCGGGTCGAGATTCCGACGGATATTTCAGCCGTAACCTATGGTGTGGTAGTCACGAACAAATCGCCCAACGATTACGTCTCGCTCCACTACTCTTACGATGGCCTTCAATTCACCGAGTTCTTCCGCAAGGCCGACGGCGACGCCCCGTTCGACAAGCAAGTCCTGCACACCTGCGGTGCCGAGCAAATTCCTTCCGGCGCCCGGCAGGTATTCTTCAAAGGCGTCTTCTTCTGCAAGGGCGGCGCTGCGGCATACACTATGTCGGGGATTCAGGATGTGCTTATCCAGGTCGAGCACCGGCCGCGCAATGCACAATTTCGACCAATCGAGATTACATATAATTGGACCGAGCATCGCGCATCGGGGGATGTCACTCGTTCGCACACCCGGTTGATTGAGTCCCTTCCGGATACCTACACAATCAATGTGGCGGGCCGGCGAGACCCGACGATGAACTGGGTCCGCATGAATTTGAAAGACGCCGACCCGGAGAAAAGGCAGGTCGTTTACGGCTACTCAGACGGCGAAGACGTCGGCGAGGCTTTCGAGCCTCACCCAAAGATATTTGCCTGGGGGCATAATATCGCTCTCGGCAAGCCTTATATCGTAAGCAGGACTTCGAGCAGCGCCTCAAAGAACCCGGATACCGATGGAGCCGAGCTGACCAACGGCAAGATCATCGCTCCGACGGACTACGTCAGCTCTGAAATCGTCCAGGCCGCGACCGCATTCTGGGAGGCGGGCGAGCCGGTGACAGTTGTCGTGGACCTTGGCGGAGTGCATACTATCGCCGGCGTCCGCCTCAGCACTCATCAACCCGACGGCAGATATTGCCACCCTCGGCGAATCAATGTGGCCGTCTCCGACGATGGCAAAAGTTGGCAGGCCGCCGGAACGATCGAACACGATGACCTATGGAAGCCGCCCGCCGACTACGAGCCTTGGGAGCACGACGACAATCCTAAGTACGATGAACTGCCCGCCGGCGGTCGGTTGGCCTATTCGTATCCGCTGGCCTTCGAGCGGCCGCTTGCCGGGCGATACGTTCGCGTCATCTGCACGCCGTTGGAGGGCCGAGGCATGGGCATCTCGGAGATTCAAATCTTCGATCAAGTAAAGGTCTCGCCGGCGCCGCCCCTCGTAGCGCACCTGCAGGATTCGTCGCGGACCAGGTGATGTCATGGCGCTTGGCGAATAATTTTCGCCGGGCCGATTACCCGGCTGCGACGATTTTGATTCCGACGGGGTTGCTTACGACCCACACCCCTTCGAGCGAATAGGCGATGCGGACGATATGCTTGCCTGGCTTTATATCGATCTTGAAGTGCTTGTCCAGTTGGATTGTCACGGCGTTGTATTGTGAGCCGGGCGCAAGCGGCCAGACCGGGCTATTGGTCATTACGTCGCTCGGCCAGCGATGCCACTTTCCGTCGAATTCGATCTCGGCAAGCTCCAGCTTCTGGGCGGGCCAGAATGCGAAGGTTCGCTTGCCGCGGTTTCGCAGATCGAAATTGAAAGCCGGCGTTTCGTTGGACCGCCAGGTCGGCCGCTCCGCCCGGAGCCTGCATTGCAGCCCCTCGACGGACGGTCCCCATCGCGCTTCGCCCCAGGCCGAGGCGTCCGAGGGCGGAAGGCTCTTGCACCCCTGGCACGCTGCCAGCAGGGCCAATGCCGTTGCCGCAAAATAACCGTAACGCACTGCCATTGGCTACTCCTTTTACTGTCGTTACCAGCCTCCAATTATAAGCGGCCGCCGCCAAAAAAAAGCAAAAAGTTGGAAGATTGCCAAAAAAATCGGCTTATCAGCGTCAAGCAATTTGCGTGCCTTCCGGCGGCTTTTGTCCGAATTATCCACCAGTAGGGCGGTTTGGCTGCTTGTAGCCCCAAAGCCTGGGAAATGTAGAACTGTTTTCGGCCAATAAGCGATAAATCAAAATCGCCTCACGAGGGCCAAATTGTATGAAAATGTAAAGCCTTTAACCCTAAATAGTTACGGGCAGAAACCCGCCTTTGGAAAGGGCCGCTGCTTGGCCCCGGAAAAGGTTGCCTATTTTAACACTCGGACTCCGGCCTTCGGCAAAAGGACAGGTTTGCGACCGGGCGAGGAGTTTTCAACAGGTTATCCACAAGAAAGATGCCGGTTGCATTTGGGTCGCCAAGAGTCGTCGGTGGGTTGGCTGGCTGCAAATGCACCGGCGCCAACCTTTGGCCTTTGTTGAAGGCATTGCCGGCGGCTGGCGGATCGGTGCGTTTTCAGGGGTCTTGCAGTGAAAAAAAACCGTTCTGCGATTGGCTATTGCCGAGCGGGCTATAAGGCTTGTAGAATCGGGAGCGGTGTAGGAGGCTGCGATGATGGTTGGTTTGCGACCTTGCGTTTCGACCCTGGATAGATCGGGATTAAGGACAGCATTGTGGAAAAGCCGTTGATTACCGTCGGCGAATCGATCCACGCGTCGATTCCTAAGACAGGTGCCGTGATGAAGGAGTTAGCGGGGCTCGGAGCCGATGCCTATTCGAGGCCGAGCGAGCCTTTGGATTATATCAGGGGCCTGATTGAATCGCAGGCTGCCGACGGGGCAGACTTTATCGCCGTCAATATGGACGCCTTCGGCGAGGCCGACCCGCAGGCGGCGGTCGATATGATGGTGAAATACGTTGGCTTGGTTCGCCGGTGGAGCCGGGGCGTGCCGGTCTGTATCGACAGCAGCGACAACAACGTGCTGATCGCGGGCCTGAAAGAGTGGTACATTGGCGGTGAGGCCGTCAGCCAGCCTTTGGTCAACTCAGTCAAGGGCTATACGATGGACCAGATGCTGCCGTTGAAAAGGGATTTCGACTATGTGTTCGTAGGGCTTCTTGTAAGCGAGGAGGCCGCGACCGGGCCGGGCGGCTCGCACTCGGTCGATGAATTGTATGCCCTGGCCAAACAGATATTCGACAAGACCGTCGGCGAATACGGTTTCAAGGCCGGCGAGATTTACTTCGATTCGACGGTATTCCCACTGGCGATTGATATGCCGATGCAGCCCGGCGTGCCCGGATATACCTACAGGGCGTTCGAGACCATCAAAAGAATCAAGAGCGACCCGGCGATGCGGGGGGTGCACTGCTCCTTGGGCGTGAGCAACTGCGCCCGCGACCTGCC
>JAFGTU010000077.1 GCA_016933985.1 Sedimentisphaerales bacterium
CGGGCTTCTGGCCTTGTCTTATCCTGCAGGCCTATCCAGCCGAGACACTTCGCATTCTTGGCGACGTACAGTGTGCTGAAGCCCTGCTCCTCGTGCATGCTTGGGTCCGTGACGTTGGCGACGTTGATATCACGTTCCTTGAGAAAGGTTTCTCTGCCCACGAGGATATTGGCCGAATCGACAAGTGCACTGACGCCTTTTCCGGGTATTTCTTCGAAGTGCTCGGTATCGGGCAGTGAGAGATTTGCCTCCTTTGCGACTTCGCGGAGCGCTCTTGCGGCGGGGTGCTTGCTCATCTGTTCCGCGGAGGCCGCGACGGCGAGCAGCTCAGCCGGTTCGACGCCTTCGGCGGGGGTGAGCTTGGTAACGTAGAGCCGTCCGGTGGTGACGGTGCCGGTTTTGTCGAAGACCATTGCCGTCATTTTGCCGGCGATCTCAAGGTCCGCAACGTTCTTTATGAGCACGCCGAGCCTTGCGGAGGCGGAAATCGCAGCGACCATTGCCGTCGGGGTGGCGAGAATCAGGGCGCACGGACAGGAAATAACCAGTATGGTAATAGCCCTGCCGACGTCCTGCGTGAAGAACCAGACGATTCCGGCGATCATCAGGACTGTGGGCGTGTACCATTTGACGTAGGTGTCGATGATTCTCATTATCGGTATCTTGGTATGCTCGGCCTGTATAATCAAGGACTGCACCTTGCCAAGCGTGGTGTCGTTTCCGGCTTTGGTGACGGTGATATCGAGGACGCCGGTGATGTTGTTGGTTCCGGCGAAGACCTGCATTCCTGGAACCTTGTCAACGGGTAGCGATTCGCCCGTTATTGTTGCTTCGTTGACCGAGCTGAGTCCTTTTGCAACCTCGCCGTCGGCGGGGATATTGTCGCCCGGGCGGACGCGGACAGAATCTCCGGGCGCCAGCTTGCCGACCCTGATTTCGTTTTCGCTGCCGTCGGGGAGGATCAGGTTTGCCTTGGTGGGCGTGAGGCGTATCAGGGATTCGATAGAGGCGCGGGCGCCGAGTGCGGTGCGTGATTCGATAAGCTCGCTGAGGAGCATGAAGAACGCGATAGTGCCGGCGGCAATGTATTCCTTATTGGCGAAGGCGGCAAGTATGGCCAGGGCCGCCAATTCGTCCATGTGCGCCTTTTTTCCGATGAAGCTCTTTATCGCGTGCAAGACGATGGGGGCGCCGAGCAATACTGCGCCGACCATAGCGAGGAACTCCGCCTGGAAACTGCCTCTGCCGTATAAGAATCCGCGTTGCGCAATGCCGCTGCTAATGAGCAACATTCCGCCTGCGAGCGTGCCCAACAGGGCGGCGCTGACGCGCATCTGTTTGCCGTGTGTGTGCTCGGCGGCAATGTCGTCTTTGAAGTGCAAATGCTGGTGGATCATAATCTGATGTCTCGGATTTACAGTGAAGCTGTTAGCGTTTCCTCAATTCTTGGAGTCCTCGTTATTTTTCTGCTTCTCAGTTTTGCGTTTTATTGTAGGGTCTCTGCTCAGAAGGATTCTAATCTCTTCTCCCTCGGTCGGCTCGACGACGAATTTCTCCCCGGCGCCGGCGAGTATGGTCTCGATAAAGTCGCGATAGATGCTCTGGACGACGATATCGGGGTGCTTGCGATACTCCGGCAGGAGACTTCGGAAGTAATCGGCGTTGGCTTTGGCGGCGGCGGCGACCTTGGTTCGGTATTCGATAGCATCGAAGATCCTCTGCTGGGCCTCGCCGGCCACCTGGGCCCAGAGCGTCTCGACGACTTCCTCGGCGACGTTAGGGGCATTAAGGGCGGCGTATAACTGCTCAGCAACGGGGCCTGCGGCTTCATCGACCTTGTTTTGGGCGTAGGTGGCGGCGTCGCTGACGGCGGTGCGGCTATCCTGACTTGCGTTGTGCGCGGCGCGGAAGGCGTCGTTGACCTGGCGAGGCCAGGTTATATCGGTCAAGAGGACGGACTCGATCTCTATGCCGCACATATTCTCCGTCTCGTCGGATTCGATACCGTCAAGCTTTTCATCCAAAAGTCTCTTGACGTGCTTGGGGATTCTGTCCTCGCTCTTTACCGCTTCATCAATAGTATAGTGGGTCATCGCGTTTACAACGGCGTCTTCGAGGAGGTTCTTCAAGAGGGGCGTTATGCTTTCGGTCATAACATCGAAATAGACCTCGCCCGGCTTGAGATTCCCGACGAAGACATTTCTGAAGAACTGCTCGGGGTCTTTAATCCTGTATCTGAGCTGCCACTTGGAGTGTATGATGTTGTAGTCGCTGCCGTCTGAGCCGGCTTGGGCGTCTGCTTGCTTCTCACTGCGTGTGAGGCAGTAGCCGTCCGTGATAGGATCGAGCGTGTTTACGATGCGAGTATTTCGTGGCTGTCCCTGGCTCTCCGCAAGCAGCTCCTCTTCGGACTGATAATACCAAAATGAACGGATATCGAGGTTCACAACCTTCTTCACCGGGATTTTGACGATTTCCTCAATGGGGTAGGGAAATACCCAGTACGGCCAGGCTCTGGGCTTAAGGATTCTGTTTTCTCCGACGCCGCGAATCTTTCCAAATCGCAACACAAGCGCCTGCTCATCCGAAGCGACAGTCTGAAACCCCGAGACCAGGAACAAGACAACCAGCACAATCATGATTATCTTGAGAATGAAGAAGCTGATTCTCAGGGCCTCGGACAGACTCCTGCCGGCGGGGTCAAGCTCAACCGGCGGCGAACTTTGCAGTGAATCATTACCCTTATGATTCCGGCGTTTGCTATTTTCCTCGGCCATAAACTATCGTCCCAAGTGACTATTTCGACTGGTCAGGGCTGTTCGGGTCTTTCGGGCTTAGCTTCGGTATTTGCCTCAAGAGGTCAAAAGGCTCGGTGTCGGCCTTTATGACTATTGTTGCCTTCTCGGCCAGCGTTGTCTTTACGGCCTCGACGTTTCGAAGGAACATTGCGAACTGCGGGTCTTCTTCGAGCATTTTGTAATACTGTGCGGCTTCGGCGTCGCCCTGGCCTCGTATTGCCTTTGCCCTGGCCTCGGCGGCGGCGAGGAGCTCGGCCCTTTTCAGGTCGGCGTCCTTTTTGATATTTGCGGCCCTGGTTTCTCCCTCACGAATAGTTGTTTCAGTCCTGCGATTCCTCTCGCTCTTCATTCTCGCAAAGACTTTCTCGGTGTTCTCCTTGCTGATCTTGAGCTGCTTTATGCCGAGGGCCTTGACATTGATGCCGTAGTTCTTTAGGACGGGGTCCTTCAAATCGGCGAGCATCTTGTCTTGCATCTCGTCGAACTTTATCTTTTCGGGGTCGCTGTTGACGAACTGGCCGAAGGAATACTGGCCGATTACCCTGTTCTGAGTGTCGTTAATCTGCTCTCGCAGAATTCGCTCGGCCTTTTGGACTGTTCCGACGGCGTTGTGGAATCGCAGCGGGTCGCCGATTTGCCAGACGACGTAGGTGTTGACTATGACGGACTCGTCGCCTTTGGTTGCCGTCTCGCCTACTTCGGCTTCGAGGACCCGCAGCCGCGTGTCGAACTTATAGACCCACTGGATAGGAGGGGGCCATTTGAAGTACCAGCCTGGCTCGGTGATCGGGGTATCGGGGGCTTTTTGAAAGGTCATCACAAGGGCGGCCTCCGTTTCACGCACCTGAAACGAGGTAAAGGCCAACCCCAGAACGACCAGTATCACAACGACAAAGATTATGACTGCTGAGTTTTTCATTGTTTATTCTTCTCCTCAAATCCGGGTATATCATACAAATTCGGCAAGAGCTCTTCCTCGAAATTGAATATGAACAGCAGCTTGTCGTTCGGGTCGGCAACGACGACATATTTTCTCGTGTTCGCAAGGGACTCTTCGAAGACCCTGAGCCTTTGCTCTCGCTTGTAGATGTCTTTGGCGGCACGGTAGGCCTTGAGCTGGTCGGCAAAACGCAGGCCCGTAGCCCTGGCAAGCGTCGCCTTTTCAAACGCATAGGTCTGCGATTCTTTCAACTTGATAGAGATATCGCCTCCGGCCTCGGCAAAAGCCTTATCCAGATTCGCGGCAAGGTCTTCAGCGGCCTGGGGATCACTCTTCGTTTTGGCCTGCTGGTATTTTTCTGCGAGGCTGTAAAGCCCATTGGCATTCTCGACCGAGCCTGCAAGAGTGCTCAAGTCTTTGTTGCGTCCGGCCTCTGCTTCAAGAATAAGCCTTTGCTTCTCCTGAACGGCGCCAACGACAGCCTGGTACTCAGTTGCGACCTCGACCGGGGGGTGAATGCCCTGCAGGCCGAGCAGCACTATCTCCACGCCCAAGCCTGCGACATCGGCGGCATTCTGGATTCTGGAGGTCAGCACCTTCCTTGCCCGTTCTCGGCCGACGCCGAACAGACTGCCTTTGAGGCCGGCTCCGCTGGGATCACGGTCGTTGACGTCTATCGTGGCGCTGGCGGCGAATTTGGTGAGCTCCTGGTAGCAAATGGCCTCCAGAACGGCGCCAGGATTATCGTAGTTGTAGGTATATGAGTACAGGTCCTTTACCTTATACTGAACGGGGACAGCGGCATTGATGAGGCTAACCGGGACGGCGCCCTTTGCGGACTCCTGGCCGGCATATTCGGTCGCCACGATCAAAGGATGCTCCTTTTCATAATGCTGCGTGCCCCACAAGAGGTGCGCTTCCTGCACAATCTGGGCGGTCTTAGGGTCTGTCTTGGGGACGTAGCCTATGTGAAGCTCGGATATTCTTTGTGTCGGGAACCTTCGAGTCTTGTCGATGGGCCAGGGCCATTTGAAAGCGAGGCCCGGTCCGACGAGCCTTACCCGCCCCGCACTGTCGAGGGGATTGCCGAGGTGCTCTATTATCGCCTCCTCGTAAGGGCCGACGACAACGACGCAGCTCATCAGATACAGGGTAAGGGCGGCAAAAAGGATAAGGGGTAGAATCGCCCTTTCGAGCAGCTTGTAGAACCAGGTTTGGGAGACTTTGAATCCGAATTGATAGTCGATGGCGCCTGCGGCGCTGCGGAATACGCCGCCAGGCTCGTTTATGATGCCGAGCAGTCTGCTGTCAAATGCGCTGCGGCTGTACTGGCCCTTCAGTCTGGGGCGATAGATGTCCAGGATCACATTCAAGGCGGTCTCGACGCCAAGAATAGTCAGGCATATCGGCAGGACAAAGTCGAGCACTTTTATAACAACGAATATCTGGAAATTCGCCAGGGCCAGAGCGACCGCAAGGGCAAAACACAGCACCGCTATGCCGAGCAGGAAGCTGCCGCCGGCCCTTAGCGGCTTCCAGTCAGGCTCGGCGGACATTCCGGTGGCGTAGCGCGAGATGAGGAAACCGACAAAGGCCACTGCGGTCATATACACGGCACAGAGCAAAAAGGGCGGATTGAGCCTGAACTCGACAATGTTGGGGATGGACCTGACCAGGAGCAAGCCGACAGTGATTTCGTAAACGGCGATGACTGCCGAGAATATCGGTATGAACCATTTCTCGAGAATTGCGAGGCGTCGCCGGGCGACTGCAAACATCGCGGCCCGTTCACCCTTGCCCTGGAAAATGGTGGAGGGCTGCTCGTCGTCCACAAGACGGCTCAAGTCGAGTTTCTCCTGCTCGGCCAGAGACCTCTGATGGAACTGAACGGCCAGAACCAACCAAATCAGGAGGGCTGAGAGGCTGAGCCAGCTTATAGCAGAGACGGCAAAGAACCCGCTCCACCGCCCGATCAGGAAGGTGACGCCGAAAAAAAGGAGGCTCAACACCAAAGATGCCCACGCCAACTGTTCAGGACGCTTCGACGTCATTGTCATCGCTTACCTCAAGTGCACCAATACCGACGGCACAAGTCCGAACAAAAGACCATTAGAAAGCGTATCAGTCTGCATATGGACGGTCGCTTTACAGGTTGTAAGTTTTGTACTATAACAACACACTGTATGTTTCGTACAGGGACAATTACAATAATTTAAGCTTCCGCGTTTATGCGAAGCACGGTGTTCCCGGGGATGCGGGCGACTGCCATGGAGTGACTAAGAAAGATGGGCAAGTTATCTACTATAGCAAAGAATACCTTCATAGAAACACTCAGACAGCCGATTTACGCCATCATCATTGTCGCCGCATTGCTCTTATTCTTTCTGAGCCCGTCTCTGACCATGTACTCACTGAGCGACGACAACAAGCTCCTGCGCGAATTAGGGTTATCTACGCTGTTTCTGGCCAGCTTGTTCATCGCAATTTTCTCGGCGTCCGGGGCGGTAGGCGAAGAGATGGAGAATAAGACGATAATTACGGTCCTGAGCAAGCCGGTGCAACGTCCGATATTTATCATTGCAAAATTCATCGGCGTCGTTGCTGCAGTGGCTTTGGCACATTACGTCTGCACAATCGCCCTGCTGATGGCCATTAGACACGGCGTGCTTGAAAGCGTCGCCGATGAACACGACTGGACGGTCTTAGGCTCTGCAGGGGTGGTTTTTGCGCTGGTCATTTTGTTAAGTGCTTTTTTCAACTACGCTTATGACTGGAGGTTTTCCGCGACCGCCATCGTGCTGGCGGCCATATTCGGCACGCTGGCGATAGTGTTTCTATGTTTCATCGACAAGGAGTGGAAATTCAACCCCGCCAATAACGGGATCCATACGGACGATGTCTATGGGTCGATACTGCTGCTGTTTGGCGCAACGATAATCGTGGCGTTGGCGGTGGCGCTATCTGCGAGGTTCAATATCGTTGTGACGCTCTCGGCCTGTGTCGGGGTTTTCCTGCTGGGACTGGTCAGCGCATATATCTTTGCCAGGTTTGAGGATGTGCATTTGTGGGCGAAGATAGGAAAGTATCTCGTGCCGGATTTGCAGGTGTTTTGGATAAGCGACGCGATTTATGAGGGCAATCCCATCCCGGCTCAATACATTGCGGTAGTCGCCTCCTATACGATGTGCTA
>JAFGTU010000078.1 GCA_016933985.1 Sedimentisphaerales bacterium
CCGCCGATCAAGCGGGATTTACCGGCCGCAACTGACGATACCAACCACAATCAATCATTTCATGCACCCTTACCGAAAGGACACGATGCTCCAGGTCAGCACTATAATGCCCGCACAAACCATAGCCAGTCTGAAAGCAAAGGGCAGCCACCACACCTTTGCTTGATCGGATTCGTAAACACCCGTCATTTTCGCCGACATGGAATCTGCCTTGCAGATCAGCACGTAGATCACCAAACCTATACAGGCTGTCATTATCGCAAGCGAAATGAACTGTGCAATGGTGTGCATGCCCAATGATGACTCGCCATAGAAGATGTATGGCAGTGTCGCAACGATTCCAATACCATGATTCACCAGCACATAAATGCCGAGACCAACAAGTATGATCCTTGCCAATTTATGCAAATCGCTCATTTGAAAAGTCCTCAAAGTTTTCTCAAATCTCTTTCCCGTCTATCTCTAGCCTTCCGAAGGCGCAAAGTGGTATTTGTCCATCTGCCATCGCACAAACCGCGGCGCACCTAAGACGAGATATATTCCGAATGCTACTTCAGCCAGATTGACTATCAATCTCAACCAGTGTCGCCCCGGCATATAGAATACGGCGTCAACGTACTTATGGAGTATCATGCTGATAACTATTTTCGGTGCGATCACGATAAATGCAGCCGCTCTGACGAGAACCTCAATCCTGCATCCAAGAATGAGCAGGCCGCACAAGGCCAGAACCACACGAAATCCGCCCACCGCCGCCATGCTGCTTGCCACATGTGCATCTTCATCTTCGGGCCCAATCATTCTTTCCATCCAGGCATCCGACCAAAACAACATGCGACAGGCCAGGAAAGATAGAAGCAGAAATATCCCAAAAACATATAGGATCGGCCACCATCCGTCTTTTGGAGAACCCACAAGCCAAAAATAGCTTACGGACTCGATGAAGGTGAAAACACCCAACATCGTAAGGGCCAGCTTCGCTATTAACTGCCATTTAGTCATAACAACGTCCCTCTTGGCCAAGAGAAGCTGCACACAGCAAGAACGCCTCAAGCCCGCAAATTCACACCGTTGCCTGCGGCACAGACAACTCAATGTAGGCGCTTACGGCAAAATTGTCCGTCATCCCGGCAATGAAATCCAACACTATTAAACTGTCAGGGTCCTGATCTCTATACCGGCCCTTCATGTCTTCTGTTACGAATTGCTTTAACACTCTGGAGACATTTGTCTTATTGCCATTCTTCGTGAAGCGCCTGGTTAACGTCACAAGTTGCGCCAATTCATCAAACAAGAACCTGAGAACATACCCGGCTTGCTTCTTATATCTCTCAGCCGCTTCACTGTGGTATATGTGTTCGTCATTAAATGCGATCAACTCGTGCAAGAGATCGGCTTTGCCATGGCTGATAGAAATGTACTGCTGGCCGGAATTCTCGACCATATCCTCCAAAAACGTCCCAACTATCTCGCCGTTGTTGCCGCCGAGAGCCGCACGAATATCCGGGGGTATCTCTGCTGACTTTATCACTTCGGTGGTTATGGCGTCTTCTATATCGCGTCCAACATACACAATCTTGTCAATCAGACGGACTATGCATCCCTCAAGCGTTGCCGGGTTTCCGGCGTCCTTTCTTCGTTTGATATTGTCAAGGTCCTTGTCGCCCCTGTGCGGCTTTAGAGTGCGGGTGATCCTGTCTTCGCCACAATGCGAGACGATGCCGTCTCTAACCTCCCAAGTCAGGTTCAGGCCGGGCGGCTCCCTGTCAAGTTTCGCTATCTTGTCAACCACCCTGAGACTATTGATCTCATGAGAGAATTCCGGCACTACGGCATTCAGGGCCTTATCCCCGGCAATGATCTCGGTCAGAATCTTCTCTCCTTCGTGCCCGAAGGGCGCGTGGCCGATGTCATGACCAAGGCCGATGGCCTCAGCAAGGTCTTCGTTGAGGCCAAGGCTTCGCGCAACCGTCCTTGCAGCAGAAGCAACGTGCAAGACGTGCTCCATGCGCGTGCAGACATGGTCGTTTCGAGGGAAGAAGAACACCTGGGTCTTGTGGCGCAGCCGCCGGAACGCCTGCGAATAAATGATGCGATGAACGTCTCTTTGGAAATCGGTCCGAATTTCGTCGGACCCCAAATCTCCGTGGCGACTGCGTGTTCCTATTGTTGCCCCAGAACCGGGGAAAAGCTCTCGCTCTGTTCTTCTCGGCTTAGACATGATTTCTCCGCAAACAGTCTGATAAGAATTTCCGTAATATCCTCCGGGCTCCCGCGCCTTCCCAGACAACGGCTAATCGCCTCTCCCTTCTCATTTGCCGTTTCAAACCTCGACGAAGACGACGCGCGATTTGCCGATTCGGTCTCGGCTATTCTACGGTCGAAAGCCCGCGGAATTTCTTCGTATGCGCCGACGAATTCAAAATCAGCCAATCCCATCACAAGGGGATTGCAGGTTCCGTGAATTAGGGATCGATCATCGCTCTTGAAGATAACAATCGTTTTGTCGTGCGACCACGCAATGCCGGCCTCAACCATCGCTCCCTCGTCGGGAACTCGCCCGTTCATATTCAAAAGCAAGCCATCGCAGCGCATTATCTCAAATACATCAAGAGAGAAGATGGCCAAGTTCAGAATCTTCGTCGCTTCGCCAATAGAAACTCCTCGGTCCATCAGAACAGGCAAGAGAACGGCGAATTTCAGTCCATCTTCTTGAGGCAAAAAGACTGAATAGCCTCCATCTTTCAGCGCGGATGCGATAGCCGCCATTTCTTCGCGCTCAGCAGGGTTGAACAGCGGGCCTGCACAATAGACTCTCTGACAAGCTTTTTCCATAATACTGCCTTGCCCGAATAGCTGCGTTTTTCATCTGCATTAGAACGACCTGCGATACTAACCTCTATCCGGCCACCTTGCAAGGAGAGTGTCTTTGGAATTCTCTGTGCAAGAGTTTTGCAGGTTGACATTATCTCCCGGTCAACTGTAAACTGCGGCTGCCAACAGATGACCTGTTCAAGCAAACGAAAAGGCACAAAGACTGTATGGGTACGGCATATACTGAAAGTCTGAACAAGCTGATTGAGGAGTTTGGGAGGCTGCCTGGGATTGGGCCGAAGAGCGCCGAGCGGCTGGCGTTTTACATTTTGAAGGCCAATTCGGCTGAGGCCCTTGGGCTGGCTGAGGCGATACGGGCCGTTAAGACTAATATCAAGCGGTGCAAGATCTGCTGCGGCCTCTCTGAAGGGCCGGTCTGCCAAATCTGTTCGGACGGCCGGCGGGACAAGTCCATTATCTGCGTAGTCGAGCAGCCCAAGGACCTTATCAGCCTGGAGAAGACCGGGACGTGCAGGTGGGTCTATCACGTTCTTGGCGGGCATATTGCGCCTTTGGACGGAATCGAGCCGAGCGATCTGACTATCGACAAGCTCGTCGAGCGGGTGCGGGGCGGCGAGACGAGAGAAGTCGTCATGGCGACCAACCCTAACTTAGAGGGCGACGGCACAAGCCTTTATATCAGCTCGCTGCTTCGCCCGCTGGGCGTGAAGATCACTCGCCTTGCAAGAGGTCTGCCCTCCGGCTCGACCATCGAATACGCATCCGGCAAGATACTTACCGACGCGATAACGGGCAGGCAGGAAATGGAATAACCCAGTCGCGCGACCACATAGAACGACAGGGGGTCGAGATAGTATGGCAAATAAGGGACCGGTTAAAGTTGGAATAATAGGTTCGCAATTCGAGGCGGATATTCACGCCTGGTCGATTGGGGCGGTGCCGGAAGCAGCCCAGGTCGTAGCGGTTGCCTCGCCGACGCCGGGCCACGCCGCTGAACTTGCCAGGAGATACGGCATACCCCGCGTCTTCACCGATTACAAAAAGATGCTGGCTGAAGACGATATCGAGATGGTGACGATCACCGCGCCAAACTACCTGCACGCTCAGATGACAATTGACATCGCCAACGCGGGCAAGCACGTCATTTGCGAAAAGCCCCTTTGCATGACGCTCGAAGAGGCCGACGAAATGATCGATACCTGCAAAAGAAAAGGCGTCCTGCTGCTGTATGCCGAGGAGCTATTCTTCACGCCGAAATACGTCAAGGCCAAGGAAATGGCCGACCAGGGCGCCTTTGGCAAGGTCTATATGGTCAAGCAGAGCGAGAAGCATTTCGGCCCGCACGCGCCGTGGTTCTGGGACGTCGAAAAGAGCGGCGGCGGGGTATTTATGGACATGGGCTGCCACGGCATCGCTTTTTGTTACTGGTTTTTAGGCCGACCCCAAATCAAGAACGTCTATTGCCAGATGAACACCTACGTCCACGCCGATAAGACCCGAGGCGAGGACAATTCCGTCTGCATTATTGAGTTCGCCGGCGGTGCGGTGGGGCTTATCGAAGATAGCTGGGCCCGCCGAGGCGGCATGGAGGATCGGATCGAGGTCTATGGCGAAGGCGGAGTCACCTACGCCGACCTGCACATGGGCAATGCCCTGCCGACGTACAGCGAGACGGGTTACGGCTATGCCGTGGAAAAGGCGCCTTCCACGAAAGGCTGGACGTATCCGGTCTTCGAGGAGCTATGGAACTACGGCTTCGCGCAGGAGATGCGTCACTTCGCCAGATGCGTCCGCGGCAAAGAGGAGCCGCAGGCGACCGGCGAAGACGGCAGAATTGTGCAGGAAGTGCTCTACGCCGGCTACCAATCCGCAGGGACAGGGCGAAAGGTCGAGTTGCCCTTCCGGGCTGAAGGAGTCAAGACGCCTATCGAATTGTGGCTCAAGGGCAAGGCGCAAGAATGAATCGAGGGTCGGCGGGCAGAGTAACACTATGGCAAGAATAAGCGTAGAGGTGCTGTCCGAGAAAGAGATACAAACCATCCACGACGGCACGATGAAGATACTGCGCGATACCGGCGTGATGGTGCATCACGACGAAGCGCTGTGTCTCCTTGTTCGGGCCGGGGCTAAGGTGGATAAGGATAGCAGGATTGCCCGCCTGCCGGAGAAACTGGTGCGCGAGAGTATCGAGCAGGCGACCAAGAAGTACATGCTCTACGGCAGGGACCCGGAGCGGACGGCCAGGTTCGGCTACGGCGACCTTGTGCTGATGAGCAGCCCCGGCCAGTATAGCTGGATCGATACCGATACAGGCCTGCGCCGCCCCGCCACGATACAGGATGCGCGACAAGCGATAAGGCTTTGCGATGCGCTGGGCAACATCACCATAGTAGGTTCGATGGCTCAGCCCGAGGATGTATCGGAGGCCTGGCGCGATGTATTTCTCACCGGCGAGCTTGTAAAAGGCACTACCAAGCCGACACGCTGCTGGGTCAAAAACGGCAGGACGGCGAAATACATTCTGGAGATATACCGCGCCGTCG
>JAFGTU010000079.1 GCA_016933985.1 Sedimentisphaerales bacterium
GCCCGTGCCGGCGGGATTCGATTACGATATGTGGCTCGGCCCGGCCCCATGGGTTCCGTATCACAAGGATCGCTGCCTCTATACTTTCCGGTTCGGGCTGGACTATTCCGGGGGGCAGACGACGAACCTCGGGGCGCACTATATCGACGTGGTGCAGTGGGCCAACGGCACGGACCGCAGCGGGCCGATTGAGTTCGAGGACCTGGGGGGCGAGTATCCCGCCGACGGCCTGTTCACGACGGCGACCAAGGTGCACTTCCGGGCGCGTTACGCCAACGGGGTGGAGGTGACGTGCAAGACGGGCCCAGAGGGGCTTATGCGCTTCGAGGGCAGCGAGGGCTGGATCGAGATGGACGGCAACAAAATGACAACGCAACCGGAGTCGCTGGTAACATCCGTAATCGGCCCGAACGAGATACATCTATACAAAAGCGACGACCACCATCGGAACTTCGTCGATTGCATCAAGGCCAACCGCGAGACGGCCGCCCCGGTCGAAGTCGGGCATCGGTCCACAAGCATCTGCCACTTGGGCAATATCGCCATGACGCTGAAGCAGAAGCTATCCTGGGACCCGGACGCCGAGCGCTTCACGAACAGCAACGAGGCCAACCGGATGCTCGCACGCGCAATGCGCAGCCCGTGGCGGTTATGAATTGATTATTGATGATTTATTATTGATTATTTAACGCGGTTACTTGACGTCGAACGTCTTCGAGAGATTGGCGACGCTTATTTTGAACTGCCCGGGCTCGACGACGGGTTTATTATCCAGGCCGATGAAGGCGAGGTCGTCGGTATTTAGCTTGAATGTAACCGTCTCGCTTCCGCCCGGCTTTAGATCAACCTTGTCGAAGCGTTTGAGTGATTTCACCGGCGGGGTGATAGTGGCGACAATATCCGAAACGAAGAGCTGAACGATCTCTTTGCCGGGGCGGTTTCCGGTATTGGTGACTTTGACGCTTACGGTGAAGTTATCTCCGATGGCCAATTCGCTCTTATCCAATTTCAAGTCGTCGTATTTGAACGTCGTGTATGACAAGCCGTGGCCGAACTGCCACTGCGGGTCGAACTTATTGCCCGATTTTTCCTCGCTGGGCTTGTGGTCGTAGCAGATGTGGCCGGAGGAGTACTTCGGGTAGGTGAAGGGCAGCTTGCCGCTCGGATTGGCGTCGCCGAAGATGATATCGGCGACGGCCCGGCCTCCTTCCATGCCGGGCAGGTACGCCATTAGAATCGCAGGGGCCTTATCGACTATGGTGCGGATGACCCGCGGCCGACCTTCGACAAGGACGAGGATTATCGGTTTGCCCGTCGCGGCAAGCTCCTCGATCAGCTTCAACTGAGGGGCGGTCATTGTCAAATCGTCGATATTTCCGGGCGTCTCGCAATACGTCGGCTCGCCGACGCACGCGATGACGGCATCGACCTGACCCGCCTCAGCGACGGCCCCGGCTATATCGGTTTCCTTATCAAACTCAACGGCCTGGACATAGGTGACATTCTGCTTTCCAAGTCTATTCTGAATTGCTTCGAGGATTGTGAATTTCTCGGCGGGATATAGCTCTTCCTTATCTCCCTGCCAGGTTATCGTCCAGCCTCCGTTGAGGTAGGAGAGCTTGTCGGCACAGGGGCCGGTGACCAGCACCTTTATACCTTTTCTCAAGGGCAAGGTGTTGTTGTCGTTCTTGAGTAGCGTGACGGCCTCTGTTGCGACCTGGAGATTCACCTTCCGGGACGCCTCTGTTGCGAAGCCGGCGGCGAGCGCCTTGTTCGGATAGGGATTCTCGAACAGGCCCAGCCGGGCCTTGACGCGGAGGATTCGGGCGACGGCCTGGTCGATCCTCTGCATCGGGACTTCACCTGCTTTAACAAGCTCAATCAGGGTATCGTAGAAGCTGTAGTCATAGGGGACCATGCTCATATCGATTCCCGCGAGGACGGCCTGCTTGACGGCCTCGCGTCGGTCCGCGGCTACCATTTCGCGCGTATAGAGATTCTCGATGTCGGCCCAGTCGGAGACGACAAAGCCCTCGAAGCCGAGCTCGCCTCGGAGCAGGTCGGTGAGGAGGAATTTGCTTGCGTGTACGGGGATGCCGTTTATTTCGGATGAATTGACCATAGCCGTTGCTACGCCGGCCTCGACGGCGGCTGCAAACGGCTTCAAAAAAAGCTCTCGAAGCTGCCTTTCCGGTATCCATGCGGGCGTGCGGTCCCTGCCCGAGAGCGGAAAGCTGTAGCCGAGATAGTGCTTCATGCACGCGGCCACTTTTGTAGGCTGCGAGATGTCCCCGCCCTGCTGGGCGCGAACATAGGCGGCGCCCATTTGCGAGGCGATGTATGCGTTCTCTCCGAATGTCTCATAGACCCGCGGCCATAAAGGCTGACGCGCCAGACCGAGAACCGGATTGAAATTCCACGGGATGCCGGACGCCCTGGTCTCGTAGGCGCAGATCTCGGAGAGCTTCTGCATCAGCTCGATATTGCCCGTCGCGGCGACGGCGATACTCTGCGGGAAGATAGTTGCTCCGAGGGTGTAGTTGACGCCGTGGATCGCGTCGATGCCGTAGATAATGGGGATTCTTAGGCGGGTCTTCTTAGTGGCCAGGTCCTGAATCCGGGTGATAATCTCATGCCAGTTTTCAAGTGTGCGGGCCTGGCCGCCGCAGTTTAGTATCGAGCCGACGTTGTGGTTGATGACAGCGTCACCGAGCTTTTTCTCATCGAGTTCGAGATACCCGTTGTCACTGCGGCCCGCGACGACCTCCAGCGTTACCTGGGTCATCTGGCCGACCTTTTCTTCGAGCGTCATCTTGGCAAGCAGGCTCTCTACGCGGGTCTCGACGGGGTCCTTTGCACGCTTCGCGGTGAGATTGGAACAGCCGGAAACCGTCGCAAGGAGTGCTATTAGGAGAATGGTCTTTTTTCTCATAAGAATCCTTTCTATGGCATAGGGTCGTCAGAATCCGTGAATAATACCATGTCGAACGGGGGCTATCAAAGGCAAAAAGGGGGCATCTTATGAACGGACACGGCTGGAAAATACTGGGATAATATGTTAAGATGGCAGGATGATGAATAGACGACTTCGGCGTGCAGCGCACTTACTGGTTCATTTAACGGTTCTGCAATTCTTCATCGGCGGCGCATGTTTCGGCGCGGATTGGCCTATGTGGCGGTGCGACGCAGCCCGCAGCGGGGCGAGCGCCGACGGTTTGGCCGAGCAGCTTCATTTGCAGTGGGTAAGGCGGATGCCCAAGC
>JAFGTU010000080.1 GCA_016933985.1 Sedimentisphaerales bacterium
TCGTCCATCACCGGCGAATACACCGCCAGGCCGTACTTCTGCCCCGACACATAGTCCTCCACCCCATGCCCCGGAGCGGTATGCACCAGCCCCGTCCCGTCTTCGGTGGTGACATACTCCGCCCCGATAATCATAAAGGCATCCTTATCCGTTGGGTTTGTCTCGACGAACGGATGCCGATACCGTAGCCCTTCGAGTTCGGCCCCCTTGACCGCCGCTTCGCTGACCGCGTATTGTCCATTCTCCAGCCCCCCTGCCGCAATAGCAGCATCCAGCCTATCGACTCCGACGATGGAAACGAAGCGCTGCCCGTTCCGCTCGTAGCTAAGCGCCCTGTATTCGAGATGCGGATGCACCGCAATTGCAAGATTCGCCGCCAACGTCCAGGGCGTCGTCGTCCATATCATAAAGCAGACCTTCGCCGATTCCGCCTCCTCTTTCGTAACCAGCCCCAATTCGACCAGCCTGCCGATACTCTCCTGCGCCGCCGGGAAATTGACATAGATGCTCGGCGAAGCGATATCCTTATACTCCAACTCTGCTTCGGCCAGAGCCGTCTCGCACCCGATCGACCAGTGAATCGGCTTGAGCTGCTTATATACCAGCCCCCTGCCCACTAATTCGGCAAAGACCTCCAATATCCCCGCCTCATAGCTCGGCTTGAAAGTCAGGTAGGGCTTATCGAAATCCCCGAACACCCCCAGCTCCTGAAACTGCCTGCCCTGCAGCTTAACGTACTTGCCGGCATACTTCTTGCAATCCCGCCGAACCTCCAGCTTGGTCATCTGCCGCACCTTGTCCCCAAGGTCCGTAACAACCTTCGACTCAATCGGCAGACCGTGACAATCCCACCCAGGCACATAAGGAGCATCGAACCCGGTCATAGTCTTATACTTAACCACAAAATCCTTAAGCACCTTATTGATAACGTGGCCCATGTGAATATCGCCGTTGGCGTAAGGCGGGCCGTCGTGCAGAATATACAGTGGCGCGCCCTTGCGAGCCTCGCGGATCCGTCCGTAAATATCCTCCTTTGCCCAGGCCTTGCGCATCTGCGGCTCGCGCTGAACAAGGTTCGCCTTCATCGCAAAGCTCGTCTGCGGAAGGTTCAGCGTATCACGATAACCCTTCTTCTTCGTCTCATCAGACATCTAACAAATCCTAACAAGTACCTGATATGTCAAACAACGCATCATAAGCCCCAGGTCGCGGCGTGTCAAATCTACCTTGCTTATCTGAACACGATTTCCCCTTAGCGCCTTGGTGGCTACGCCAAACAAAAAAGCCTTCCAGGCATCGCTGCTCTGGAAGGCTTGACATCTCTGAAATTATGCCTTTCTCAGGACAGCTTCATCAGCTCACCTATAATAATGATAATCGCGTTGTTAATTACAATGTTCATAATCTCGTATCCAGTATCCAGTATCCAGTATCTAACCTGTTTCTCGGCAAATGTCAACCACAACTTTAGAAAATGGCGACAGATTCGCTCCGCGCTAATGCTCTTCGAGCCAACCGTCCGCCAAAATGGCATAATCAGCAAAATCAATCGACGTGCTGCGGTCTATATCCGTCCCCTCACACCAGAGCGGATACTCACATACCTGGTCGAGCCAGTGCGAGGACAGCCAAGCCAGATCGTCAGCGTCCATCTCGCCATCGTTGTTGAGATCACCGCGAAGGCCGATCCCCTCAAACTCCGTGCATTTGTACGCCGCCGTCTCGTACATATTCCAATCGTAGTTGACGATTCCCCCGTCTTCATCATAGATGGCAAGGTAGAGCAAAGTGTACGGACCCTCCAGGCCCCTCTCATAGAGAGGTACGCCAGCAAACTTCAACTCCAACTGTACGGGGCCTTCACTCAGATGTGCGGAGAAGTCCATCTTGGTCACTACAATATCGCCGCCCCAGAGCCATGCAGTCCCCGTGTAATCCCCCGATACGGCCGAATTCACATCGGCCTCTATGGTCAAATACTCGTACAGACCGTTGCCGTTTTCGTCGATGCCATAATCGCGGTATGAGTTCTCAAAGAGGACCGAAGGCCTTCGGAACTCCTGATAGTCGTAAGCCCTTGTGCAGTAGGCGTTCTCCCGGCTATCCACTTCGACGCCGTTCTGATCATAAATTCGCGCATCTAAGGTGCAAGGTCCATTCAACCGGTGTCTGAAAATGCCCAGTGCATCAAACTCAAGCGTAATGATATCTACACCTGCACTCAATGGGCCATAGAAGCTGGCCACAGAAATCTCATTGCCATCGCAATTCTCCAACTCGGCCAAGACATAATAGTCCCCCGGCACTGTTGTATTAACCTCCGCCACCACAACAACATAATCGTACAATCCATCCCCTCCAACATCCGCCGCATAGTCGTTATAGTTGCCCGTAAACGCACAGTCGAGCCATTGAAACTGGGAGTGCGTGTACGCCTGCGTCTGGTGCACAAACTCCTGGCGTTCATACTCGTCATTGATGCTCACGGTCACCTGGTATGGCCCGTCTAACATGGACTGCCGCACCTTCTTCCCTTCAAAGTAGAACTTGATCTTCTGGAGCCCTTTGGCGAGCCATAGATAATCCGTCTTGTAGTCAATAAGCCCATCGTTGAAACCCAGAACCGCTTCAATGCCGTAGTTCGCATCCGCAGTCACATTCACATCCAATTCCGCAACCAGATAATCGAACAGCCAATCGCCGTCCGCATCCTCGCCCCAATCAACTGCGGCGACCACCTCAGCCGGGACAGGCTGAAAATCCCTGTAGTCGTAGGCCGACGTAACGAAGTTCGCATCAGCAACATAATCACCATCGGAATCGAAAATACTGACATAAACCTGGTACGGCCCAGAGATCGCACAGTCCCGCAGTTCCCGCCCTTTGAAGTAGATATTGACTGTGTTCTCCCCGGCCTCCAGCGGTAGTTCACACATTGGAACACTCCGACCGTAATACCCCAGCATCGTGTCACCGGAAACCACTGTGCTCTCATTTACCAACAAGTCGGCCTGTAACTGATAATCACCGGTCTCCTCAACATCAAGGCTCGCGACAATCACAAGGTAGTCAAATAATCCGTCCAAGTTGGTATCAAAACCATAGTCTAATAAGGCGTCTGTCAAACTTCCTTTCGCGCCATAGATCTCATGGCTCTTCGCTTGGCTTTCCAACGAACCACAAGAACCTGAAAAATCGTATTCTGGATAGTAGACTGGACACGGTGGGAGAGACCATGGCCACCACCATGTGTAGAGCTTGCATTCGCAGTCTCCATCGCAGACATATAGACGGTACCTACCATGAGAATCGACGTCCCCGGGCGGCCACTTCCACCAAGGCTTCTCATGGCAGGTTACGCTGGCATCCTCTGGCCAAATCTCGTTCCCGAAAGTGGGGTCGTAGAACGTAAAGATACCATCCTGAGCTTCGCCGACACAATGCTCCTTAAACACCCATCTATCTGGCTCACACGATCCGAGAGGCATGATATCCCCTGATGGCGGACCGTCAATGGGCCGGAGCTCCTTCTCGGTTATGAACCAGTGGCCGGGCCTGTAACGAAAAATATTTGCTTCGACCCCAAGAATCCTTGCCATAGCTGCCCATATCTGTGACCAGTGATAACAGTTGCCCTCGATCGGCTTCTCTCTGGGTATGTATCTTTGCCAGTTTGGCTTATTGAATTCGAAGGGTACTCTGGGTTTGGGATTGTATCGCCAATACGGAGGTTCGTGATTGTTGCCCTCATATTCATTCTTCAAAAGTGACTGGGCCACCTGCACTTCGGTAGTTGCCCCCTTCGCCCAGGTACACGCTGTCTCAAGCCATTCTTCCTTGGGAACCCCAACAGGATACTCGGCCCGCGTTCCTAAGTCTGGCTTCGGTGCAGCGAAAACAACATAGAAAGTCGGGTCTATCTTTATCTTATCGATCTCGTTCCCGTCTTCCTCCGATAAAGTGATTGTTGCTGTTAGTACGTACTTGCCAACTTTCTCAGGCACTGTTGCACAGAGTAGTACGGTCCATCCGCCAGGGTCGTCCGCATGCAATAGCTTACCCTTTCCATCCTGACGAGCTTGAGGTTCCTTCTTCTCTATATCATCATGATTATAGAAGACGAACTTTCCGGTCACACGAGGCTCCCAATCAGGCTTGGGATTGGCTCTAACCTTGATTATGAACACGAAGGGGGATTCGCGAATATCTGCAACGGGCTTGACCGCATCCGGGCTACAGAATGTCCAGATAGGATTTTCAATGGGGTTTCCGTCGTTATCTGCTATTGCCAGATTGTTACCAGCATCCACTTCAATGATCTGGATACGACCGCCCAAGGGCAGGCGGTCGATAAACTCGTAGTCGTATCCCCCTTCGTCGTCGATATCCACCTCGAGTCTTATCTGTACTTGTCTTGGCAGGGCTGCTGTGCTGCCCTCGGGTACGGGGGGAATCACCCAAGTCTGTGTGAAGAGTTCCTCAGCTATGCGCGGCGTATCGTCATATTCATCGCCGTCCGTATCCTGGCCTTCCCCGACAAGATAGCCGTTGTCATTGCCGTCCGGAACGAGAGTGAGCCTGATCCTGTGCGGCGTCTCTGTATCTCCGGGGACTTTGTCTTGCTTGAAAAGCCCTTTTGCCTCGTCTGATAGGTCGAGGCTAAGCACAAATTGTCCGCCGGTATAAGCTTCATCCACATCGACACCCTTGGCGAGCTCCTCTTCGGCCGCAGTCAGTTCCTCCCTGTTCTGCAACTCATCCAACAGGCCTACCGCTCGAAGGCATCCCTTGTCCATCAGGCTCAGGAGCCTTTCGGGTTTGGCCGTCGCGCATATATACAGATCGGTTGATTCAACATTGAGATCATACGAGCCGCCAAAGAAACCTGAGAAGATGCTGAAGTTATAGCCGTAGGCAAACTCGACTTGCAGTTCCTCTCCAAGTGGCATGATCAAACTTGGTCGCCATGCATTATAATCCGACGCAATCCCCCAGTTGGACACGAAGTTGTGTGGATTGCCGACAAAATAGGAGTAGTATGGGCCTACGGTGCCATCGTTGAAGTTCAGATTTGTGCATAGGTTGGTTCCCCAGGATTGCACGTTGGACGTTGCCGCGGTTCCAAAACCGTTTGCCCAGACATAGACTCGTACTGGCTGCTTCTCATATTCTTCACTACCCTCTGTGGGCATCAGCCGCCAGCACAATTTCGCTTCCGTTTCAACGCCCAACCCAAGACTTGCCGATTCGCCCTCACCTCCCGTGGCAAAACCGTTTCCGTCAATGAAAAGGGTAACTGAGATATTGGCATCGGCGGGGGCCGGAAACGTCGGATTTCCAGGCCCTTCTACGAATAGCTGTCTGCACCGCAAACCAATGTTCGCCCGAGCATCGCTGCTGGGGCTCTCGGCCAACCACGAAAAAGGCTTGTCATAGAACAATCCAGAGGCCGTTACTAAGTCGCCGTCGGAAGCTGGCCCCGCCGTCACAGCCGCGTTTATCCTGAGTTCTGCTTCGGAGCCTTCTGAGCTCAGAACATATATTACTGCGTACGCGCGCCCGCAGGCCGCCAGACCCAAAATCAAACTGAAAACCGCTCTTTTCATACCAAGCCCTCTCGGAAATAGGTCGGGTGAATTAGCTGATTGGGTTCTCCAGGAACGACTAAGATTTTACCTTTTTTACTCTAATCTGTCAAGCGAAAAACCTGGTGTTCGACACGGCAAGCACCTATCGCATTGAAGACCCAACACGTCGAAGATCGCCCGTTTCATAATCCAGCCCTTCACAGCAAACTTCATTATAGCACGCAATTGGCAAAGTGCAAGGTCTTTATTTAGTTTTTGTTCTTCCATTTCCCGCCGAATTAGCGATCTGCCTTATCGGCCAATAGGTTGTTGAGATAAGAAGGGGTTCTGGCTTCAAAAGTCATTTGCCTGCCGCCGGCGGGGTGCTTGAAAGAAATAGACTTGGAATGAAGCGCCAAGCGTCTGTGAGCATCGCCGGCCTTTCCGTATTTTCTATCGCCGACGACCGGATGTCCAACGTCGGCCAAGTGCACGCGTATCTGATTCTTCCTGCCGGTCAGAAGACCGATCTCCAACAAACTAAACTCTTTTGTCTCCTTGAGCACCTTATATGCGGTGCGGGCGAGTTTGCCCTTTGCGGCATCGGTCGTGGAATACACGACGTAAGCCTTGTTCTCCGCCAGATACGAGGTGATGGTGTCTTCCTTCTTTGCCGGGCTGCCATAAACCACCGCGAGGTATTTCTTTGCCGTATCTTTCCACCGGGCCTGCAAACGCAGCTTAACTTCCTCGCTCTTGGCAAAGACCAGCACCCCAGAGGTCCACTGATCCAACCTGTGAACAACGAAAACCCGCTTGCGAGACTTCAGACAGCCTTTGCGGACGTAATCGGTTAGAATGTAGCAAACCGTCCTCGATTTATTCGTCTGCGTCCCCACCGTCAGCAGCCCGGCCGGCTTATTAACCACCAGCAGCTCCTTGTCTTCGTAGAGTATCTCCAGTCCTCTCGCCAGGCGTCTATTGCTCGAACGTCTTTTCTTAGGCATAATGAATACCCTTCTATCTTACGCCGGATATGCTGATGAGCAACCAAATTCACCTACGGGGTGATGACTTTTCAAGAGAGGTCTGGTACTATAATATAGGGAGACGGAATCAAGTTGATGGTATATGGAAAATCCCGATGAGCGTATCTGACCAGTCCGGCAGCGGGGCCGAGCCGCCGATCAAACGCCGACGGCGGCCCAGGTACAGCGGCACGCACCCAAAGAGCTATGCGCAAAAGTACAAGGAGCACAACATCGCCGCCTACCCGGATATAGGGCCTCATCTCCGCGCAAAAGGCAAGACGCCGGTCGGCACTCACGTTCCCGTTCTCGCAGAGGAGGTCCTGGCGTGCCTGCGGCCGGAGCCCGGCAAAATCGTGGTTGACTGCACGGTCGGCTACGGCGGCCACGCAGCCGAGTTCATCAAACGCATTGGCCCCACCGGTAGATTGATTGCCCTCGACGTAGATAGCGCCGAGCTTGAACGCACGCGCCGCAGGCTGAGCAACGCCGTCGCGCCAGTCAGCTTCTATCGCAGCAACTTCGCCGGCATTGCCAATATATTGAGCGAAGAGAAGCTCGACGGCTATGACATCATTTTCGCCGACCTCGGCGTTTCGAGTATGCAAATAGACAATCCAGCCCGCGGCATGAGCTACAAGAACGAAGGCCCACTCGACATGAGGATGGACGACCGCCTGAAAAAAACCGGCGCGGACTTGCTCAACACACTCTCCGAAGAAGACCTGTCCAAGGCTCTCTGGGAGCTGGCCGATGAGCCGGACCACCAGAAAATCGCCCTCTGGATTGTCAACCAGCGTGCAGTCCAGCCGATTACCCAGACCTTGCAGCTCGTCCGCCTCATCTTGGCCGTCAAGGGCCTGACCGAAAAGACCTGGCGGCGCCGCCAGCTCGCCTCGAAATTCGGCTCCCTCCATCCTGCCGCCCGCACGTTCCAGGCCCTGCGCATACTCGTCAACGATGAAATCGGCTCCCTAAAAGAGCTTCTAAGAGTCGCCCCATACTGCCTGCGTCCGGGCGGGCGAATCGGCATAATCAGTTTTCACAGCGGCGAAGACCGCCTCGTCAAGCAGTCTTTTCGCGACGGCGCTCGAAACGGCACATACCAGTCGGCGGCCAGGAATGTAATCGTGCCCCGAATCAAGGAAGTCACCTCAAATCCGCGCTGCGCCTCGGCCAAATTCCGCTGGGCTGTGGTATAGAATCAGTAGCACAGCAAAGGGAAATATGGTATCATAGGGTGATTGAAGGGCAGGAAGGTGTCTCTCAGAGCGTTCAATGGAAAACCCCGGCTCGGAGCCTGGCTGGTTATTGTGGCGCCTCTATCCGGGCTTATCACTGCCGCTGCACCGGCGGAGAAGGCGCGGGCAAGACAACTCATAAGCCGCGATTTAACTCAATAAGCCGCGACCGTGAGCTTGCCCAATAGGGGAGAGCGGATACAACATCGACCCGTTCGACCCGGAATCTGAGAATATCTAATTGCAGATCGCCCCCACTGCCATCGGCATATTGGCATCAAATCGCATTTATTGCCCTGCAGATTCTCGTGGATAGAATTACGTATATTGTGAGCAGCCACACCGTGCATACGATGTTTGACATCTTCCACGCCATAACAACATAGCGGAAACCGCCGGCGTAGCCTAAAGATGCATACACGCCGCCGAACAGGTGCCTGCCAATCCCAAAAGACGGCAATACATACAGCACGACAAAGCTTATGTCGAGAAAGATCCAGAGAAGGGCGTACTGAATGAGCAAACCTTTCGACAGCCTGTCGGTCCGCAGTGAATGTCGCCCGGCAAAGCTGTCAAAGTCGGCGCCGAAGCCGACAAACATGTAGATCGCCCAGAAAATGTTGAACACGGGAACAAGCAACAAGCCCACGGCCTTGGCCGGCGAAGTCCGTGCGTGACCATCCTGAATTGCAGCCCACATCTTATAGTACAACACGAACCTCATTACGGTGCTGTATATCGCCAGGACCGCTCCGATGACGATAAGCGCGCCTCCAAACATACGAAACTCCATGTCCCGCTCTCGCATGGAACGCTGACCGAGGACCAATGCAAACATGCCGACGGCCAACGCACATGCAACCGAATAGACATATATCGTATCCGACAAGCCTTCGGCCTCCGCCTTCTCAGCCGCAGGCTTCGTCGGCACCGGCTTTGGCTTCGCAGCGAACTGCGCCACAGTGAACGGCTTCTTGCATCGCGGGCATGTAATCTCTTTCCCTGTCAAGTCGGACCGCGCCTTGAATTGGGCCTGGCAGTTTGAGCATTGCGTAATCATTCGTACTCCCCTTACATCCTTCGGCCTTCCTTGCCAATGCTCGGCAGAAAGCGATATATCAGTCCCCGCCATTGTGACGATTATTGTGCATCTGTCAAGGAAAAAATCCCCGCCTTGCGCCCCCTTTCAGCCCCACCGGCCCGACCAAAAATAAGCGCCTTTGCCCTGCAATCTCAGCCGACGTTACCACATTCCGAAAGAAAAACAACAAAACCACAGATCGTACAGATTCGACACGGATTAACGCTGATTCACACTGGCCCATAATCCGAGATATGAAATCTGCAATGTGAAATTCCATTCCCTCCAACAACCCGCAACCCCAACAAGCCGCGACCGTAAGTATGTCCCTTACGGGGGGAGCGGATAACCCCCGAACAATAAAACGTCACAACCCCGCGAAATGTTAGGGTGGGCTCTGCCCACCAACAACATCCAGATACGAACCCCCTCCCCCTCCGGTCATTGCGAGGAGCGCAGCGACGTGGCAATCTCCTGACCACCGCATCCAGCCACAACAACCAAACAGCTAAAAACTAAAAACCAACAACTAAAAACTACCTACTCCCCACCAATGTGAAATCCCATTCCGTTCCCCCGCAAAAATGTCCCGCAGATCTTGATGCTCCCAGACCTTTAATGCTCCTGTCATTTAAGGTTCCTTATTTTCTTTGCCGCATTATGATGTGAGTTGTTGACAGCGATCCAAGAAGCGTGCGATATCTCTCAGCAAGTTAAGGTCGGCTGGATCCATCGGATCCGGGTCAAAATGCATCACGTCATTCCGGATGTCTCGGATTCCTTCCAGCCAGCCAGTAAATGTCTTCCGGTCGATTTTCATATTGAACTTGGCCCAGTTTTCCTGATTCTGCAGGAGGCGTATATATTCGCCGAATGTCATATCCGATACGTCAGTTATGCTTCGATCCTGGTCGCTGGGGTCTTTCGCCTCCTGAAGCTCCGTCAACGTGAAAGCGTTCCCGATGAGATAGCGGATGTGGTTCTCAATATCCCCAAGAAGAAGAAACGATTCAGCAAGCTGGCGAAATTGCTCGCTGATGTCATACGCCGTGACAATGCCGGAGATTGTCCTGTCAGCGGAGCGAACAACAACGCAGTCATGCTCGGCAATGATCTGAACAGCTTCAAAGAGAGAGCGTTCGGAAGAGATCTCCTGCGGTGTTTCCATGAAATCGGCTACCCGAGTGGAGCTTCTTCCCATTGCAAGTCGTGAACCCAGAGACTTCCAACTGAAGATGCCTTTCAACTCCCTATTGGACTGCATTACAGGAAGTTGGGAGTAATCGTGACGCAGCATCAGGGTTATCGCTTCTTCTACAGTTGCATCCGGATTAACAGAGACTGGTGGCCTGTTTGCTGATACAAGCCTACTGATCCGATGAGCCGGGTCGCGGAGTTCAACTGGCCCTTGTCCTGCAGGCCCATGAAGGCTCAC
The DNA here is from genome assembly GCA_016933985.1 of Sedimentisphaerales bacterium. Classification (GTDB taxonomy): domain Bacteria; phylum Planctomycetota; class Phycisphaerae; order Sedimentisphaerales; family Anaerobacaceae; genus JAFGCD01. Next base: position 10,353 of record JAFGTU010000080.1, read on the forward strand.
ATGCAAATGGTCCTTTACCGATACCTCATTGCCTGCAGTTGCAGATACCGTGTCGACGGTCTGCTTCACCTGGAAAATGACGCTCGCATCGATATATTCACCCTCAAAGTCGGGGGATGTTATTAGATCCGCTTCCTCAAGGGCCTCACGGATAGCATTTACATTCCGCCAGCTACGCCTGTAGGCACCGAACCAAGAAAGAAGCTCTCGGACTGTAGCTGTAGCCTGCTCGCCAGCCTGGACCCTCTTACTCATTTCTTCAAGTTTTTGGGGTATACCCATATTGGCTGCCTTTCATGTTGCGTTTGCCTCGTTTCCGGTAGATCTTTTCCAGAACTTCTGTTACAAGAACTCACGTCTATCCTACTTCACGATCTCATTGTATCCCGTAAGATGACCCTCGTCTATCTCACCGGGGAACGCCTCTAATTCTCCTTGTCGCCGTCTTCGAGCAGTCGCAAGGGCAGGCCTTTCTGTATGTCCTCGGCCTTTGCCTGCGTGCGCGATACAATCCGTAATATCTCGCCAATCCTGTCGGTAAGTGGTCTCACATTCTCTCCGAATTTCCCGAGCGCAACCCCTGCGTCACCAATCAAACCCCATAAACTATCCAGATTCGACATCTTTTTGTGCAACTCTGCCTGCAACTTCTTCAATCGTTTCAAGAGTCTCAGCTTGTGATCCTCCTCAAAATCCGTACTCTTCGTAAGTAGATCCCGCATCTCATTTATCAAGTCCTGTACTCTTTCGAAATCACTATCTGAAAATTGATATATAACCGCTTTTCCAATCGCTGCGCCGTACCGTTGCTTAGCCTCTTCAAAAGCCTTCGATGTCGCTCTATGCGTAAGCACCTCATTAACATGGTATTTCGATGCTTGGAAGAAGCTTACCACACTGTTTATGTTGCCTGTCGTTGCCCCTGCTTTATAATCAATTGTGTGCCCAGTCCTGGGGAGATCGTAAGCTTCCACAAAGACGTGTCCAAAAGCCAATGCGCGCACATACTTATCGAAATTCTTCAGCATTTGCTTCTGGTCCATCCTCGCATGCCAATCAAAGAATAGGTCGCACACAATCTTTCCCGCCTCGGCACTATCCTGCGGGAGTTCTTTCAAAAATTTCTCTTCAAACATGTTTACTCATCTCCACCTGCAATCGATTCACAACATAATCACAAAGGCATTCGTCATTACGTGCCCAAAAAGTGTCGGGTCCATTCTCGCAGAAGTTCTACCATAAAAACTCCCGGACATCCTACCTTTCAACTGAGGCCTCTTCTGTAATCTTGAGCCCAGACCTCAACTCCCAAATTACCTTCCATTTTCCATCCAGTCAAACGAAAACCAGCCAAAATCTCTGGCCCGGATCGACGGAAACCCAGGACCATAACCGCGATAGTCCGAAACCCGCCCCCCTCGTCATTCCCGCATCTTTCGTCGCGTCTGCCTCCTTGACACAGCCACCTCGCCCCCCTACAGTGGCGTTTATGGCGAAGACGCTTTATATAATTGACGGGCATGCGCACATTTATGCGGCTTACTACGCGAGGATGAGCGGCGAGTTGACCGGTCCATCCGGCGAGCCTACCAAGGCGACGTACATCTTCACGATGGCGATGCTCGGGCTTATCCAGCGGCGTAAGCCGGACATGCTGGTCGTTGCGATGGACAGCAAGGTCCCGACGTTCCGAGTCAAGATTTACCCGGAATACAAGGCGAACCGCGCCGCGATGCCGGATGATTTGCCCGGCCAAATCGACCGCATCGAGCAGATACTCGATGCTATGAATATCCCCATACTTCGCGTGCCCGGCTACGAGGCCGACGACATCATCGGGACATTGGCGAAGAAGGCCTCGGCTGAGAAAATGGATGTGTATCTGTGCTCGAAGGATAAGGACCTGCTGCAACTGCTTGATGAGCGGGTGCGGGCCTTCGATATAAAACGGGACCTTGAGTTTGACCTTGTACGGCTTAAAGAGGAAATGGGAGTGACGCCGAGCCAGTTCCTCGATGCCCTTGCGCTTCAGGGCGACACATCGGACAATGTTCCCGGGCTGCCCGACGTCGGGCCCAAGACCGCCCTCGCCTGGATTCAGCAGTACAGCTCGATTGAGAATCTATACGAGCATGCCGACGAGATCAAGGGCAAGCGAGGCGAGTCGCTGCGCAATAATCGAGCTAAGGTCGATCTGAGCAAGGAGCTTGTAACGATAGACTGCAATGTGCCGATCGATATCGACTACACCCGGATGTCCGTCAAGGACCCGGACCGACCGAAGCTCGCCCGCCTCTTCACCGAATTGGGGTTCATACGCTTGCTGACCCAGTTGGGCCTGTCACCCACCGGCGACGCCGCCCAGGAATCAGCAAAAACAACCCCCGCCAAAACAACCCCCGACGGCGCGGACGCCGACCGCACAAGCTCCGACCGTAAGCCTGCCCCGCGAGGGCTTGCTCCTCAGGGGGGAGGGGATGAAGTAGCGGCAAAAAACGGCTCGCTTCACGCTTCACCCTTCACGCTTCACGA
>JAFGTU010000081.1 GCA_016933985.1 Sedimentisphaerales bacterium
ACCTGGGATCACGCCTGGGCCGGCTTCAATTGGACCGCTGATGTTACCTCGGCCACTGTGCCTTTGACCGGTGCTGCGAATGCGCTGAGCATGCAAAACGCAGGTACCTATCCGGCCGCAATGACGTGGTCGGAGCAGAGCCTGCCGGGTGGTACGAACATCGAGACTATGACGCCGGCGGCCTTTACCATTGAGGCATCCTTCAAAGCAACTACCCTGAGCGGATATCACACGATTGTTGGTCGCGATGATCGGTATGTGGCGACGTCCAACGGCGACCTGGCTGCATTATACTTCCAGGTGGTGCCCGGCAATGCAGTAGCATTCAAGTTCACGGATGTGGCTGGATACTGGCATGAACTGATATCCGATCCCGGTGTGGTGACAACGGGTCAGTGGTACGATATGGTGGGCGTCAGTGACGGTTTGACCATGTCGCTGTATCTTGATAACGAGCTGATAGAACAGATTGACTTAACCCTCAGCGGCAGCCCCGATACGGCTTTGGCTCTTGGCTCTGCTTCCGGCGGCGATTGGCAATCAGGAACTTGGACAGTTGGCCGGGGGCTTTATGCCGGTGGCCATGTGGACCGTTGGTTTGGCTACATCGACGAGATACGTATTTCTGATAGCGCCCTGGATCCCTTAGAGTTCCTGCAAGTCTCTGTGAAGGCCGATGATCCTGTTCCTGCTGATGGAAGCAGCGTGCCCCCGCAATATGCGGATCCCAACGTCTATATGATACTTGATTATAAGCCCGGCGTCGGTGCGGTCACGCACACCGCCTACTTCAGCGACGTTGAGCAGGACGTGATAGATCGTGACGAAGAGCACTGTCTGGGCAGCGTTCCGCCCTGGCCGGAGATTAGTGACACCGCCTTTGTTGTCGGCTACGACTACCCCGGAATCCCGGAATACGCCAGAACGCCGCTTGTTGCGGGCAAGACTTACTACTGGTGTATCGACGAGTCTGACGGGACCGCAACGCACAACGGCGATGTCTGGAGTTTCACCGTTATGCCGAAGGAGGCCTGGGGCCCAACTCCTCCTGACGGTGCGGAATTGGTATCTCAGAATCTAACCTGCACGTGGCATCTCGGCAACCAGGCTATAAGCGGCTACACGCTCAGCTACGATGTCTATTGCGGTACGGATGAGGACGCTATCGCAGCCATCGCTATGGGCGCCACCACTGCGCCACAGTATGTAGGCAATGTGCCGACGGAGACAATTGACCTCGGCCTCAACCCTTTGACAGAGTATTTCTGGCGCGTCGATACGAAGCTGAAGAAGCTTTCTATGCCGCCCACCACTACTTATACCAAAGGCGAGGTCTGGAGCTTCACTACAGGCCCGAAAGGCATCGGCGGAATACTCCGTGAGTGGTGGTTCGACATCGGCGGCGGCGATTTGATTGCCGATCTTAAGAACCACCCGGACTATCCGGATAATCCCACCGGCAGCGACATAGTGAACCTTTTTGAGGGGCCGATTGACCTTGCCGATTACTACGGGACCCGCCTCCACGGCTGGCTGTATGTCACCACTACGGGCGACTATACCTTCTGGATCGCTACCGACAACCAGGGCGAGCTCTGGCTCAGCACCGATATGAACCCGGCCAATGCAACCTTGATTGCTGATCTCAGCGGGGGAGACAACTGGGCTCCCGTTCGCGGCTGGACCGACCCCGATGTCCATCCGTCAGTTCCGATTCATCTTGAAGCCGGCCAGTATTATTACATCTCCGGCCTGATGAAAGATGGCGTCGGCGGCGATAACATAGCCGTCGCCTGGCAGGGGCCCGACAGCGGCGGAGTCCGCGAGGTCATCCCCGGCAAACACCTTATTCCCTACTCGCCGGTTGTCGCGAGGAATCCCAACCCGCCGGATAGATCCTTTGACGCCGCATTGAATACGACGCTCAAGTGGACTGCCGGCATCGACCAGAGCACCGGAAGCTACTACACAACGCAGCACGTCTATGTCGGCAGCAACGCGACTGTCGTGGCTGCGGCAACTACCGCTTCGCCCGAGTATAAGGGCGCGCCCACCGGGCCGAACGAATATGGACCTCTGTCGCTAAGCTACTACGAGAAGGTCTATTGGCGTGTGGATGGCGTTTCGGCCGATACGGGCACGGTAGTATATCGCGGCTCAGTCTGGACCTTTAGAGCCATCTACGACCCCGAAGCGATCGCCGATCCGAATCTCAGGCTGTGGCTCAAATTCGACGATAATTCGCTCGATTCATCGGGCTACGGCCGCGACGGAACCGAGATGAACGGCCCGATCTATTCTACCGGCTACGACGGCCAGGCGATTGTCCTCGACGGCACCGACGACTACGTCGATTTGCCCATCGGGGCCGACATCGCTGCTCTCGGCAGTTCAACATTCGCCGCATGGGTCAACTTCAGCAATCTCGGAGGCGACTGGCAGCGGATATTTGATTTCGGCTCCGGAACGACAACCTATCTGTTCTTGTGCCCTCGCACCGGCGCCGATGGCCCCGTGCGTTTCGTTATCAAGCCCCCCGACGGCGACGAGCAAATAGTCGATACGACCACTTACCTTTCGACCGGGTGGCATCACCTCGCTGTAACAATCGATGCACAATCCACAACCGTCAACGTCTATCTCGATGGCGGTGTCGTCGGAACCAATGCCGCTGTAACGCTCACACCGAGTGACGTCGGCTATTCTGCCCAGAACTGGATCGGCAGGTCGCAATATGTCGCCGACGGGTACTTCAATGGCTCCATTGATGATTTCCGAATCTACGATTATGCGAAGGATGCAGCGGGCATTGCCGAGATTATGCGTATCGACCTTTCCTGGGCCTGGAATCCCTACCCTGAGAATAATGCCCAGGATGTCGCCCGTGACGCTGTTTTGACCTGGACGCTTGGCGACGGGGCGACGGCCCATACTATCTGGTTAGGCGCAGACGACCCAGCCAACATGGTTAAGGTGGCCGGGCCTCAGGGGCCGAA
>JAFGTU010000082.1 GCA_016933985.1 Sedimentisphaerales bacterium
ACTGCTGGTTTTATCCGAGACAGTGCCACGGCGATAGCGACAACATGAAAGAGGGAGGGCCCAAGGCCGGTTACTTCTATGTGCACTATTATGACCTGAATCTTTTAACAACATGCTGGAACATCAGCGAGCCACCGGCCGGTCCAGGCTTTGCCTCGGTTCCGGGATGTATCTGCGCTGATTTTGCCCACGACCTGGAAGGCGGACCAAAGAGCGGGTATTTCAGGGTCCATTACAATGACCTGAATATTCTTATGGATAATTGGAGTATAGCAGAGCCGCCTACCGGTCCCGGTATTCCGCCTGATTGCCTTGAGTGTGTCGGCGACGGTAAGTCTGCCGGTGGCGAGAAGGAGGCCGTCGTCGCCGAGCCGGTGGACGTGGAGAAGCTGCTCGACTGGCTTGCGGAGATATGGCTTGATCCGGAGGTGCGAGAGCACATAGACGCCGAGGCCTGGCTGAAGATGTATGAATCCATCAAGGCCCTGGAATAGCTGCGCTTTCGCTGGGGATGGGGAGTGGTTTTGTGGCGGTGCAGGATGTTAGATTTGCAGGGGAGGACCGCCACCACAAGGATGACGGCTAAACGGCGAGGTGGCGGGCGCCGCGTCGGGGGGATAATGCGCAAGAGTGAAGCCGCAACGTAAAGTTACGAGCCAACCGCGCCGGCGGCGGCGAAACGGTGGGGTCAGAAGCGGGAGATTGGGCTTGCTTTTTGGCTGGAGCGGGTATTATCATTATTGTCTCGTTTAGAAGAATTATCGATTTGCAGGTTTCGTTGAAAGGAAGCGGATAATGAACAGGCCCAGTTCAGTAGTTGTCGGTTTGGTTATTGTTTTTGCGTTTGCGGGGGTTATTTTTGGGGAGGGGACTTTGGCTACTGTTCGGGTCGATGCGGGGGCGTATGATCGAGTCGATACTCCTGTAGGGGTATCGCTTGAGGGGGTTGCGCTGTGGCCTGGGGAGGGGTCGTTTATGTTGGTCGAGAAGGCCAGCGGCGAGACGGCGAGTTATCCGGCGCAATTGGAGGCGGGCAGTGAGCCGAGGCTTTGGTTTGTGCTTGCGGGGACGACGAAGGCGGGGACGAAGCGTACGTTCAGCTTAGTTAGGACGGCGAAGGCAAAATTGGTCGGGGTCACGGCGGTGGAGACGGATAAGTATCTCGACATCGTTCATCAGGGGGATAAGGTTTTGCGGTATAATAGTGCGATAGTTCCGCCGCCTGAGGGGCAGGATAAGCTCTATGAGCGCAGCGGATTCATTCATCCTTTGTGGTCCACGAAGGGCACCGTACTGACGAACATCCATCCGAAGGACCATATTCATCATATTGGTATATGGATGCCGTGGACGCATACCGAGTTCGAGGGGAAGGCGACGGACTTCTGGAACCTCAAGGAGGGGCAGGGGACGGTTCGGTTCGTGCGGTATATCTCGACTACTGAGGGGCCTGTTTATGGCGGGTTCGAGGCCGAGCAGGAGCATGTTGCGCTGAAGAACTTAGAGGACCACGGGCAAGATGCCCGTGCCACAGGCCAGAAGGTTGTGCTGAACGAAGTTTGGAACGTGCGCGTGTACAATGTGGGCGGGCCGGCGAAGGGGTATCGGATTGTGGATTTTGTCTCGACGCAGCGGTGCGTTGCGAGTAGTCCTTTGAAACAAGTGGAGTATCGTTACGGCGGGTTTGGGTATCGCGCTACGGGCAAGTGGGACGAGGCGAACGCCGAGTACCTGACCAGCGAGGGGAAGAACCGCAAGAACGGGCATGCGACTCGGGCGCGGTGGTGCGATACATCGGGCGAGATCGACGGGTGGGAGGGGATTACGTTTTACAGCCACCCGGAGAATTTCGGACATCCGGAGCCGATGCGGATATGGCCTGAGGGGCAGGTGTTCTTCAATTGGGCGCCCGGTCAGCTTGGCGACTGGGAGATGAAACCCGGAGAGGACCATGTCTTCCGGTATCGGATGTATGTTCACGAAGGGAAAATCACCGTGCCTGCGGCCGAGCGGATTTGGCAGGACTACGCCGAGCCGCCGAAGGTGACTATCGACGCGGCCCAGCCCAAGGCCGCTATAATGCTCTTCGACGGGAAGGACCTTTCGACGCACTGGACGGCAGGGAATAAGGATATCGGGTGGGAGGTCGCCGACGGCGTGGCGACGATTACTCCCAAAAGCGGGAGCATCTGGACTAAGGAGAATTTCGGCGATTTTATGATGCACCTTGAATTCTGTACGCCTCAGACGCCTGCGAGCGCGAAGGGGCAGGCCCGCGGCAACAGCGGCGTATATATCCAGAGGCGTTATGAGCTTCAGATTCTGGATTCTTCGCGGTGGGAGCTAACGCGGCAGAATCGGGAGCTGGGGAATAATGATTGCGCTTCCCTCTACAAGACGAAGGCGCCTGATGTGAATGTGTGCAGACTGCCGGGGCAGTGGCAGAGCTACGATATTACCTTTCATGCGGCGAAGTTCGATGGAAAGGAGAAAACCGAAGACGCGAAGATAAAGGTTTGGCATAACGGCGTTCCGGTTCATAACGACGTCAAGATTCCAGATAAGACGGGGGCCGGGCAGGCGGAAGGGCCTGAGCCGGGGCCTATACTTTTGCAGGAACACGGCAATGCGGTTAAGTTTCGGAATATTTGGATAGTGCCGCTTTGATGGGCGGAGCTGGAGATAGCCACAAAGGCACTAAGACACCAAGAAAAAGAAATAAGCAAAGATTGGGGCGAGTTATGAATAGCTGGACGAGAGTTATTTTTGTTTTTTCGGTTGTTGGGGTTGTCGGGGGGGCTGCTTTGGGGGCCGCGTTTTCCTGGAAGGATACCAAGGGGGAGTATCTTGATTTGCTCTATGACGGGCGGCGAGTCACGCGGTATATGTATGCCTACGATACGTCGAGCGAGCAGCGGGCTTTCGAGACTTGTAAGGTGCTGCATCATGTTTTTGATGAGAACGGCGAGAAGCTGCTTACGAACGGGCCTGATGGAGAGAAGCCGTATTTGAAGAGTGTGAAGTATCCGCATCACCGCGGTATATTCATCGGTTGGAACAAGCTGACGCTAGGGGGCAAATCTTACGATACGTGGCACATGACCAACGGCGTTGCCCAGGTTCATCAGAAGTTCTTAGAGCAGAAGGCGGATGCGAATAAGGCGTTTTCGACGGCGCTGATTCACTGGAAGGGCGGCGACGGCAAGGTGTTTATCGAAGAGAAGCGCACGACGACGGTCCATCGGCCGGAGAGCAGGACGATTCTGCTGCTGGATTTCGAGACGGAGCTGAAAGCCGTCAGCGGGGAGGTTTTCCTCAATGGCGACCCGGAACATGCAGGCTTTCAGTATCGGGCTCACGACGATGTGGACAAAGGTCCGGCAGACGTCAAGGCCAAGTACCTCTTCCACCGGGACGGCGTCGATCCGAAGAAGCGTGAGGACCTTACGAACCTGCCGTGGGTGGCGATGTCATACGGATTGAACGGCAAGCGGTACAGCGTTCTGTATATGAGCCATCCGGACAATCTTAATGCCGAGGCTGTGTATTCTGCGTATCGCGATTACGGGCGATTCGGGGAGTTCTTCAAACATACGATCCCGGACGGTCAGACGCTGAAACTGCGTTACCGGATCTGGATTGGGCAAGGCGAGTTGCCGGAGCGAGCCGAACTGGAGGAGAGGTATTCGGCATATATCGGCAACTAAGAGCCTATCCTAATAACCCTCTGGCTTCGACCGGGTGCGTCGGCCGTGGTCGGCGTCAGGCTGCATCGGCAATGCTGGATATTGCCTGCTTCGCCTTCCTTGCCCACAACCGACTCGCTCGGTCTCGGGCCGACGAGAAGTTATTAGGAGAGGCTCTAAGTAATGCTTGCGAGAATTAGGGGGCGATGGTATGGTAACGGGCTGGTTTTGTTTTGAGAAGGCGTATTTAGAACCCTTGTTTATGGCAGGAAATTGGCAATGAGTGTATCTGTGACGAATCCGGGGATGTCGGAGCTTGACGAGTTATGCGTTCAGACAATTCGATTTTTGTCTATGGAGCAGGTTCAGAAGGCCAATTCAGGGCATCCGGGCATGCCGATGGGTATGGCACCGGCGGCTTATGTGCTGTGGACGCGGCATCTACGGCATAATCCTGGGAATCCGGTGTGGCATAATCGGGACCGGTTTGTTCTGTCGGCGGGGCATGGGGGCGTGCTTCTGTATTCGCTGCTTCACCTGACGGGATACGGGATCAGCCTGGAGGACTTGAAGAGTTTCCGGCAATGGGGCAGCAAGACGCCGGGGCATCCGGAATATGACCCCAGGGGCGGCGTCGAGGTTACCACCGGGCCGCTGGGGCAGGGGATTTCTAATGCGGTCGGGATGGCGATAGCCCAGAAGTATCTGGCTGAGCATTTCAACCGGGATAAATTCCCGATTGTCGATTGCAGGATTTACGTTATCGCCAGCGACGGGGATTTGCAGGAGGGGGTTGCGTCGGAGGCGTGCTCGCTGGCGGGGCATCTTGGGCTAAATAATCTGGTCGTTGTCTATGACGACAATCATATAAGTATCGACGGGAAGACGGAGCTTTCGTTCACCGAGGACAGGGCCAAGCGGTTCAAGGCTTACGGCTGGAACGTTATCGAGGTGGGCGGCGACGGCAACGACATGGCCGCGTTCGAGAAGGCGGTCAAGAGGAGCAAGGCGGAAAAGAAGCGGCCCACCTTAATCAAGCTCCGCACGCACATTGCCTTCGGCAGTCCGAATATGCAGGATAGCGCCAAGGCGCACGGAGCGCCGTTAGGCGATGAAGAGATCAGGCTGATTAAGGAAAAGTACGGGTGGGACGCGGACAAGAGCTTTTATGTTCCGCAGGAGGTCTCGGCGCACATGCGCGAAGCTGCTTTGGCTCAGGGCGCCAAGGCTGAAGCGGCGTGGAAGAGGCGGTTTGGGAAATACGCGAAGGCTTATCCTGAGCTTGCCGGCGAGTTCGAGGATGCCGCGGCGGGCAGGCTGCCTGTGAAGCTGGACGAAATTCTGCCGAAGTTTGAGGCGGGAGCCTCGGTCGCCACTCGCCAGGCGTCGGGGAAGGTTTTAGACGCGGTTATGCCGAAGCTGCCGATGATTCTGGGCGGGTCGGCGGACCTGACGCCCTCGAATAATACGCGATGGGGCGATGCGAAGGATTTCCAGAAGGATTGTCGCGGCGGGCGATACCTGCGGTTCGGGATTAGAGAGCACGCGATGGGCTCGATAGTCAACGGGATATCGGTCAGCGGTTTATTGAGAGCTTACGGCGGGACATTCCTGGTATTCTCGGATTATATGCGGGGGGCGGTCCGCGTGGCGGCGCTGTCGAGGTATCCCTCGATATTTGTCTGGACTCACGACAGTATCGGGGTCGGCGAGGATGGCCCGACTCACCAGCCCGTCGAACATGCCGCCGCGCTTCGGGCGATACCGAATCTGTTGGTATTTCGGCCTGCCGACGCGAATGAGACGGCGCAGGCGTGGAAGTATATCTTGGAGCATCGGGACGGGCCCGCGGCCTTACTGCTCACGAGGCAGGGGCTGCCTGTTCTCGACCAAGCCAAGTACGCCTCGGCGGCAAACGTGAGCAAAGGCGCCTACGCGCTGCTCGCGGTCGGCGAGCCGGATGTGCTGCTGCTGGCAAGCGGGTCGGAGGTCTCGGTTGCGCTCGGAGCGGGTGAACGGCTTGCGAAGGAAGGAATCAAGGCGCAGGTCGTGAGCATGCCGTGCTGGGAGCTGTTCGAGCGGCAGGACCAAGAATACAGAGAGTCGGTTATTCCGCGCAGGGTCAAGGCAAGAGTCGGAATCGAGGCCGGCGTCGAATTGGGCTGGAGCAAGTACATCGGCGACAACGGCATCTTCATCGGCATGTCGTCGTTCGGGTCTTCGGGGCCTTGCAAGACGTGCTTCGAGAAGTTCGGGATCACGGCTGACGCTGTGGTCGCGGCGGCAAAGAAATCCATCGCAAGCAGTCGTCGAGGCGACTAAGTAGAAATGGTGTGCAGTGCACGTCCTACCGGGTAATCCGGTCGCCCCGTAAGGGGCAAGCTTACGCTCCCGGCTTGTTACGAATTCTGCGTGTGCGATAAGTTGCGCACCCTGCCGGGTGGACAGATATGATACGCATACGGTGCATAACAAGTCACGTCTTGCCCTTGGCGCGGAATCGTATTGCGCAGGTGGAGGAGATTTTCGCGGAGAATTTCCCTCGGCTTGCGAGCTACGCGTGCAAAATATCCGAGCTTCTCGCCAATCCGTTCAAGCAGAAGTATCAGACGGTTCTTATCGTCTCGGAGACAGTGATCGGGAAGGTGACTGGTTTTGTTCTGCTGCTTCATTTTCCCGACGTCAACAGTTCGTTTCTGGATTTCATAGCGGTGCGCAAGGCGAAATGGGGCGGCGGGCTCGGAAGCGCTTTGTACGGGGCAGCTCGGGAATATTGTGAGGGTTTGTCGTCTCGCGGCCTGTACCTTGAGGTGCAGCCGGATGATCCGGGCTTGACCAATGGCGAGGCGGAGCTTGCGGAGAGTCGCCGGCGCATGCGGTTTTATGAGAACTACGGTGCCAGGCCAATCATCGGGACAGCATACCATACGCCGGTTGGTGATCCGCCGACGACGGCGTATCTGCTGTTTGATCCGCTTAATCGCCCCGATCCTCTCGGTCGGGACGAGGCCAGGAATGCGGTGCGTGCAATTCTCAAGCACCGATTCGGGCACGTCGTCGATGAGCAATACATCCGGCATGTTGTCGAGTCGTTCGTCGATGACCCTGTGCGGTTTCGGCTTGCGCGCTCTGTTCGCAAAGAGCCAACCCGCAGCGAGATCACAACGGGGCACATTCTCAAGCCCATGGTTCTCGTGACCAGCCAAAAACACATAATCCATCACATTCGCAGCCGAGGGTATTTCGAAAGACCCGCACGTGTCGGGGCGGTGCTCGACGCGCTCAGGCCGCTGAACTTGTTCACGCAGATACCGCCGAGGCGGTTTAGCGAAAAAGTAATTCTCGCCGTGCACGACCACCACTTCGTGGATTTTTTGAAAAAAGTATGCACCAAGCTTCAGAAAGGTCAACCTGTCTATCCCGATACGTTCCCGATTCGCAGGCCCGATCGTCGGCCTCGCGACCTGCCTGTACAGGCGGGATACTATTGTATCGACTCATGCACCCCGTTGTATCGCAGCGCGTACTTTGCCGCGCGTGCCTCTGTCGATGTGGCGGTCACGGCATGTGAGGAGGTCCTGGCAGGCTCGCCCGTGGCATACGCCCTCTGTCGCCCGCCGGGCCATCACGCAGAGCGAAAAGTATATGGCGGATTCTGCTACTTCAATAATGCCGCTATTGCGGCCCACCGTCTGTCGCTGGAGGGACGCACGGCGGTGCTGGATATAGATTTTCACCACGGCAACGGGACGCAGGACATCTTCTACGCAAGGCCGGATGTTCTGACCGTCTCTATCCACGGCCATCCCGACTACTCATTCCCCTACTTCAGCGGATTCGCCAACGAGACCGGCGAGGGGCCGGGCCTGGGATTCAACCAGAATTTTCCGCTGGCGCCAAATACGGGCGACGAGGCCTACCTCAAGACCATCGATAAAGCGCTTGCGAGGATCGCACGGTTCAGACCGGATTTCCTGGTCGTCAGCATGGGGCTGGATGTCCTCAAAGGGGACCCCACAGGGACGTTCGCGTTGTCTGCCGATGCACTCCGAGTCGTTGGAAAACGCCTGACGGAAATGAGAATTCCAATGCTTGTCGTTCAGGAAGGCGGCTACAATCTTCGAAATCTCAAACGCGGCGCGGTTGCGTTCTTCTCGGCTGTTGCCGAAGGCAGCTCGGCTATCATTTAAGCGGGTCTGAATATGAACTCAAGAGAGCGGGTAATGGCTGCGTTGGAGCATGAGGTTCCGGACAGAATTCCTTTTGATTTGGGCAGCACTTTTGTCACGGGCATTACCAAGAACGCATATCTCCGGTTGGCCGAGTATCTCGGCGAGGATGCCGGCGAGGTTGAGCTGTGTGATGTGGTGCAGCAGTTGGCGATTGTCAAGGAGGGTATGCTCGAGAGGCTGGAGGTTGATGTGCGAGGTGTGGCGCCCAATATCGTGCGGAAGAATCCGCTTCTTGAACGGGTCGGAGGCGGCGATGAGTTTGTCGATGAATGGGGCGTTAGGTGGAGGAGGCCGCAGGGTGGGCTGTATTTTGATATTGTGGGCAGTCCCTTTTCCGGCGATATCAGCGAAAGGGATATTGACGATTTTGCCTGGCCGGATGCTTGCGATCCGGCGCTCTTTGCGGGATTAGCCGACCGGGCGAAAGAATACTACCACCGCGGATATGCGGTGATTCTGGAAAATATCTGCGCGGGGGTCTTTGAGATGTGCTGCCGGGTCCGGGGGGCCGAGCAGTTCTATATGGATTTGGCGATGAACCCGGCTGTTGCGGCTCGGCTGATGGATAAGTTCGTCGAGTTGAAAATCGAATACTACGAGGCGGCCGCAGAGGTCTTGGGCGAATACGTGCAATTAGTTAGAGAGGTCGATGATATAGCCGGGCAGGAGACGATGCTAATCTCGCCTGCGATGTATCGTGAGTTGATAAAGCCCAGGCACAAGCGGCTGTTCGATGCGCAACGCGAGCTTTTCCCCAAGCCCTTTTATGTATTTTTCCATTCAGACGGCGCAATCCGTAATATCATCCCGGACTTCATCGAAATCGGCGTCGATGTCCTCAATCCCGTCCAGTTGACGGCAAAGGGGATGGAAGCCGCCGGGCTGAAACAAGAGTTCGGCAGTAAAATCGCTTTCTGGGGAGGCGGAGTTGATACCCAGAACATCCTTCCAAGAGGCACACCCGAACAGGTCAAGGCCAACGTCAGAGAGCGAATCGCAGATTTCTCCCCCCAAGGCGGATTCGTCTTCGCCACGGTCCACAACATCCAGGACGACGTCCCCGCCGAGAACATAGCCGCGATGGTCGAGGCGTTTCACGCGGCCAGAGCATATTGAATATCGAACATCGAATAGCGAATTTCGAATGCCTAAGTTGGCAGAGTGCGGGATTGTGCGCGGGGGTTTCTTGTCGTAGAATGATTTTATGGACCTGGCGCCGGACAAGACGGTGCGAGAGATAGTCTCCCGGCTGGCGACGATTGGTGAAGGGGTGGTCAGGGTCGAGGGGACGTGGGGATCGTTTGCGCGGCTTTTGGCCGCACACATATCGCAGAGCACATCCAGGCCGATTTTGTATGTCTGTCCGCACATCGACGATGCGGATAAGGCCGCCGACGATTTGCGCACCTTCGGCTGTGAGACGGTCGAGACGCTGCCTGCCTGGGAGGGCGAGGAAGACCTAGCCGACGCCACCGATGAGATACGAGCCGAAAGGCTTAGGGTCGTATCTCGTATGTCGGATGTCGTAAGTCGTGGGACGGCTGAGAGGATTGTTAT
>JAFGTU010000083.1 GCA_016933985.1 Sedimentisphaerales bacterium
CGACCAGTTGGCCGGAATCCAGGGTCTGGTGCGGATAAGACTAAGTTCGCTTGAGCCGGGCGATGTAACGCCGAGGCTGTTGGATGTGTTCCGCAATAACCGTAACATTATGCCACACCTACACTTATCTCTGCAATCCGGCTCCGATGCCGTGCTGAAAAAGATGTGTCGGCAATATGATGCCGACGCATTCCGCCAAGTCGTAGAAATCGTCAAGGCCCAGCTCGACAGACCCGCTATAACGACCGATATTATCATCGGTTTTCCCGGCGAAACGGATGCCGATTTCGACAAGACTGTGGAACTCGCAAGAAAGGTTGGCTTTGCCAAAATGCACATATTCCCGTTTTCGGCCCGGAAAGGAACCGCCGCCGCAAAGATGCAAAACCATGTACCTGCCAGGATTATAAAGAGAAGATCTAAAATAATGCACGATCTGAACGCCGAATTGGGCAGCCAATTCAGAGACCAATTCGTCGGCCAGTCCGCCGAAATACTAATCGAAAGCAGTCCGCCGGCAACGGACCGGCCAGCCGGACGCAGCGAGAGGTACTTCATGGTCTTTATGCCGAAAACAGACGCAAGACCGACCAAAAATGCGCTGGTTAACGTTAGACTGGTGGAAAACACCGAAAAGGGTATGACCGGCGTGCTCAGCCAATAGCTCATGCCGACAGGCAGGCAGCGTGCTTGCATGGCAGGGAAGCTCAGTTTACGATTCTTGAATTGAGTTTGCAGGCGTATGTGCGGTATTAGCGATTTGGCAGTCTGGTATTTGGTTTTGAAAAAGGGGGTAATCGTGAAACGTTGCTGGAGTTCTGGCATAATTGTAGTATTCTGCGCGTCGGTTGCGGGTTTTGGGCTGAAGGAGGGCGCGAAGCTGACGCCAAAGCAGGAGTTGGGGAAAATGCTGTTTTTTGATACGGACTTATCGACTCCGGTGGGGCAGGCTTGTGTGAGCTGCCATGCTCGCGAAGTTGGTTTTGCGGATCCGGAGGCCAAACTGCCTGTTTCCCGCGGGGTACACAAGGATCGATTTGGGAATCGCAACGACCTGCCGGCCGCTTATGCGGGGTTTAGCCCTCGATTCGGCTATGACGAGGATGAAAAGCTTTATGTCGGGGGGATGTTCTGGGACGGACGGGCTGCCGACCTGACCGAGCAGGCCAAAGGGCCGTTCCTGAACCCGCTGGAGATGGCCAATCCGAGCAAAAATGCGGTGGTAGATAAAGTCAGCCGGGCTGAATATGCGGGGCTATTCAAGAAAATCTACGGAGCGAAGGCGTTTGCGGACCCTAACAGGGCCTACGATTACATCGCCGATGCGATTGCGGCCTACGAGAAATCCTACGAGCTAAACCGCTTCAATTCGAAATACGACCTATATCTGGCCGGGAAGGTCGCTCTGAGCGAGCAGGAGCTAAGGGGTCTCAAGGCCTTTGAGGATGAGAAGAAGGGCAACTGCGCCGAGTGCCATCCGAGCAGACGTGGCGAGGACGGTACGCCGCCATTGTTCACGGATTTTACCTACGACAACCTCGGCGTGCCGAAAAATCCTGAGAATCCGTTCTATTACCTTCCCAGGAAATTTAATCCCACCGGCGTTGATTTCGTCGATTTGGGGCTCGGCGGCGTTCTCAATAAGCCCGAAGAGAACGGTAAATTCAAGGTCCCGTCTTTGCGCAACATCGCATTAACCGGGCCTTATTTCCATAACGGGGTATTCAAGACGCTCAGGCAAGTCGTCGTATTCTACAACACCAGGGACGTCGGGCCGTGGCCCGAACCGGAGGTCCCCCCAAACGTGAACAAAGATGAATTAGGCAACCTCGGCCTGACAGAACAGGAAATAGACGATATCGTCGCATTCCTCCACACCCTTACCGATGGGTATGACACCACGACCGGCAAGTCGCGTCCAGGATCAGATGTCAAGTAATGAGTCCGGAAGCTGCCATTGACAACGGGAGCGTTCTTGCGTTGTTGGGAGGGTTTCTGTAGAATTCTGAATCAGTGAAATATATGGACACATTTGCGAGGCAGAGTGTCTGCCAAGATATGTTTCATGAAGATTGGAGCAAAAGGGATCATGGTTTATTGGCATCGAGTGGTTTTGTTTCTGTGTTTGGCGACGTTCTGTTCCGTGGCGGGGGCGGACAGTATTGTTTTTGTTAATGGTGATCGGCTTACAGGGACGATTGGGCAGTTGGTTGATGGGAAGCTGACGTTCGAGTCTGAGTTGGCGGGGACGCTTACTATTAACATCGCTAATATCGCGACGTTCAGCAGCGACGAGGCTATCGATTTGCATCTTGAGGATGGCAGCATCTTGAGCGAGCAGGTTGCGGCTTCGGAGCCCAACCATATCGCCGTTGGGCCCGGGCAACGGATTGAGTTTCGGCGGATTGTCTCGATCAATCCGCCGCCAAAGGCCAAGCCGAAGTGGACTGGCGATATCTCGGCGGGGTACACGAGCACGGCCGGCAACACGAGCACGGACGCGATTAACTTCAGCGGGAGTATGAAGAAACGCACTGAAAAGGATCGCAAAACCATTTCAGGAGACTTTGCACGCGGACGACAGGAGAACCCGAGTACGGGCAAGAAGACGAAAACGGAGGACTGGTGGCGAACAAAGGCTAAATACGATTACTTCTTCACGAAAAAGATGTACGGTTACTTAGACGGTCGGTACGAGACCGACGATATCGCGCAGCTCGATCGGCGCGTGATACTGGGCACGGGTGCAGGTTATCAGTGGATCGAATCGGAGGCGATGAACTTCTCGACCGAGGCCGGCCTGGCATATATGCTCGAGAAGTACGGCAACAGCACGGGAAGCAGCGACGAAATATCCGTGCAGTTAGGCTACAACTTCGATAAGAAGCTCGGAAACGGAATTGAATTTATTCACGATTTGACATACTACCCGAGCACGAAAGACTTCGCGGACTATTATCTGACATCGACGGCGGAGTTGCGCGCCAATTTCAGCAAGACAATGTTCACGAATCTCAAGGCCATATTGAATTATGACGCCACGCCCGCGCAAGGCCAGCACAGCACCGATACGAAGTATATCTGGGGCATCGGCTGGAGCTTTTGAACGGGGGCGGATTGGAGAAGGCCGCAGAGACGGAGCGTTGGGCCACGGAATGAATTGCAGGACTGAATATCACTGAGGAACATTGTGATGCGACTGTCTCTTATTGTGTTGTTGGTTGGTGTCGTATTGGCCGGTTGCGGGGGCGGGCCGGAGCCGAGGATGAGGCTCGGATGCTACCCGACCCCGACCGTGGGCACGACGTTTCCCGACCCGGCCGCACTGGGCCCGCACAGCTACGCAGGCTCGGATAAGGTGGGCTTGGTATATACCTGCAGAGGCGGGCATATCGATCTCGCGCATCTGCGGATTGCGGCGGATTGGACGATGTACCTTGGGAATTTATCGTTCGAGAGCATGATGAAGAACAAGAGGCAGTTTTCATTCAAGTCAAAGCCTGCTCCTTCGAGGTATTATGTGACTATCGAATATCCGAGAGGATGGGCCCAGATGCCGCAGAACGAGAAAGAAAGAATTGCCAGGGAGCTTTCGCCGGTGTTCGGCCAGTACTTCGGGTACGTCGCATCGACGTGGCACGAGATTATAACCTGGTTCGGGTATAAGTTTGTCGCGCTGCTGCCGGAGTTCTCATCCTCATTTTCGTGGGAGGATTCGTACTCCAATCTCTTGGGGACAAGGCTCGCAATTGCGGCAATGCAGGACCCCAACGGATACGACCGGGCAATGACGCTCGGGATAGACCGAGAGCTGAAAAATCTTGGCGTCCGATCGCCGCAGGTCGCAAAATGGGCCGGCGAGAAGGTCCGGGGCAAGTGGTTCAGCGGGCACGTGGTCTATATGGTGAATATGAAGAAGAGAAACTTCGACATCGGTTTGGACGATGGCTATGTAACTCCTACACTTGTGCCGGATTTGAGCGAATGTCGGCAGGCTCAGCCGCAATCGTACCCTGTTCCGACGCTTGACAAAGCGGGCAAATACGGCTTCAGCGTCAAGCTGGAGATCAGGCCGAAGATTTGGGAGGGCAAGAAGATATTGAAAGTTGCGTACGGCGAGGGCGCCAAGCGGGGCAAGCGAGTCGAGCCCGCGGTCCATTTTCCGCGGCTTATGGACTATATCAGGCAGGATGCGGTCAAAAGATTAGGGCCGGATGTTTTGGATTAAGGCGTATTTGCAGGAGGTTATCTTATGCGACGAAAGACTATTGCGGTTTGCATAGTGGTTGTTGTATCGAATCTTGGAGCGGCTTACGGGCAGTCGGGGGCGAGTCCATATACCAAATGGGAGCGGGGCCTCACGCCCGATGCTTCTTTCTTCCCCATCTGCGTCTGGCTGCAAAGCCCGCACAATGCCCCCAAATACAAACAGGCCGGCATCAATACCTATATCGGCCTGTGGAACGGCCCGACCGATGAGCAGCTTGCGGAATTGAGCCGAGCTGGAATGAAGGTGATATGCCATCAAAACGAGGTTGGCCTTAAACATATCGACGATCCGACTATAGTCGGCTGGATGCACGGCGACGAGCCGGACAATGCGCAGTCGCTTGGCCAGGGCAAGGGATACGGCCCGCCGATTCAGCCCGAAAGAATAATCGAGGATTACAAGCGGATTGCAGCGGCGGATCCGAGCCGGCCTGTGATTCTGAACTTAGGCCAGAGCGTCGCGTGGGACGGGTGGCACGGACGAGGAGTCCGAACGAACCATCCGGAGGATTATCCCGAATATGTCAAGGGCTGCGACATCGCATCGTTCGATATTTATCCCGCCGTGCACGACAAGCCGCAGGTGGCGGGCAAGCTGTGGTACGTCGGACGCGGCGTCGAGCGCCTGGTCAAATGGACCGAGGGGCACAAGGTCGTCTGGAACTGCATCGAGTGCAC
>JAFGTU010000010.1 GCA_016933985.1 Sedimentisphaerales bacterium
GCTGATTACTATAGGGCCGACCTTCGGGTATGAGTTGGCCCAGCCGGGCGTAATGCCGTCGAGAAGGACGAAGTTTGTGTTGCCCGTGCTTTTCTTTTCGTATCTTCCGAACGATACGCCGGTGGGCGAGGCGCCGAATGTCTCGACGTCTCTATAGCCTGTAAGGACGTCTTCGCCGTCGGCGCAGGTCAGATGAAGCTCATCTCCGTTTTCGCTGAATGCGAAGGGCGTGATTTTGCCCGGGTCGGCGGCGAATTCGCCGAAGTTGGCATCTTCGTAGAAGACGATGTAGCCATAACGGTCTATCTTTGTGCCGTCTGCGATACGGTATTTTCTCAGGTCTGCCTCGTTATCGCTGAGGTACCAGCCGGCGATATCGATTTGGCCATTGGTGGTGTTGTGCAGCTCGATCCAGTCGGCGGCGGCGGCGTGGGAATGGGCGAGGATTTCGTTGATGACAATCGAGCCGGGGTCGGGCATAATTCCGGAATCGTCGTATCCTATGGAGCCGCCCTCGTACGTGCTTGGTCGCCACGAGAATTTCCTGCTCCATCGCTCCATCGCATCGGTCATTCCCATGAATTCGTATTGGTTGACGGCGCGATTGTATATTCTCATATCGTCTATTGCGCCGAAGTAGTATGACGGGCCCGTATAATCGTGGCCGATGCAGGCGTAGTGGTCCGCGCCTGTGAATCCAACGGAAGTGGCCGAGGCGACGAGCTTTCCATCGATGTATAGTCTGATGGTGCCGCCGTCGTTTGTTCCGGCGAGGAAGCACCATTCGTCGGGGGCAATCGTATCTGGGCTTGTGGCCGCGGCGGTGGCGACGCCGTCGGAAACAGAGAAAGTCGGCTTATTGCCGAAGACGTACAGAAAGTAACCCTTTCCGGCGGCGTCGTGCTGTGTGAAAATCGGATTCCATATCCTGGCAACTCCCCGGGGTCGAACCCAGGCCTGGAGTGTGGCGCGGCTGCCGGTGAGCGGCTCAATCGCATTGACGGTGACAGCGTCGGGCTTGCCGTCGAATTGGAGGGCGCCGGCGATTACTCCTGCGGTCCAGATCGGCGTTCCTTCGATTTGTCCGTGGTTGGTTCCGACGCTGTCGGTGACGATTGTGCCGGCCATGTCGTCAAACGCCCAGTGCGCGACCAGACCGTCGTCGGAGGCGTACAGTACCATGTCATTCGGGTCAATAATAGTCAGAGAGTAGCCGTCGCCGTCTGTGATGTCTCTCCAATCATCGTCGTATTTGAAATCGAGAATGGTTTGTTCGGCGGCGTCTTCGAGCCTGATTCTGTCTCCGTCATTATCGAGCTTTCCGTTATATTCGCCGGCGATCAGGTCTCCATAGCTGGCGCCTCGGCCCTCCAATGCCGAGCGTTTACGGGCAACGACAACATATTCGCCCGGCGGGAGGTTGACGTCGCCAAATGTAAAGTCGATGCCTTTTGTGAATCTGACGAGGTTGAGATTTATCTGCTCGTGGCCGATGTTTCTCAGCTCGATGTACTCCTTGTTCGGGTCCTCGGGGTCGCCCGTATCCTTGGGATGATACATGATTTCTGTGATTCTAAGATTCTGCGCGACGGGGCTTATGCCGAACCCGGCAGTGGCCAGGCCGCTCCAGGGGCTGTAACTATTAGCGGAGACCAGGACGCGCGCATTGATCCGCGTACTCTTGTTCAGCGTGATCGGTCCTGTGTATTGAACGGCGTTTGGAGAAACGTCGCCCGGCGAGCTACGTCCGGCAGCCACACTTCTGAAGATTCGCGGGTCGGAGCCGTCGGTGGTGTAGTAGATTGTCCCCGAGGCGTTTGGATTCTGGAGAGTTACGGAGTCTCCGGCTTCGAGGTGGCCGCCGTTGGGGGTCATGGTAGGCGGCTTGACGAACTGGGCGTCAATCCAGGTTGCCCTGTTTGACAGCCAGGTTTTTATGTTGTTTATTTCGCCCTGGAATCCGCCGAACCTCGGCGGCTGGCTCGGCCACCTGGCGTAATTGCGAGCAGATGCCTCTCTGACCTCATCGGCCAATCCGTCAATTATGCTGTTGAGGCTGCTTGTGCTGAACGGGCCCTGCCTCAGCTCGTACCAGCGGTCGATATACCTCTGCCAGAAGTCGATGTCCTGGTGCAGCCGCCCGTACCATACGTACTCGAAGAACCTTGTAGCGTCGCCGGTCCCGTTCCATGCATAGGGATTGTCGTCTCTGCTGTCCGTCGATTCGAAGGCGCGGTCGAAATCCCATACCGGGCCTGCCTCGAGCTTTCCGTTGCGGTGTTTTGCCATGTAGCCGCTGAGCCGAAAGGCATCCACGTTCATCGGAAGCAGGTTGATCAGGCTGTGGTCGATGTGGGAGGAGACATCCATATATTTCGCGTAGCCCAGGGCGGGATCCGCGAAGTTGGTTCCGTACAGGGCCGCTTCGAGCTGGTTAAGCCAGTTCCTTATCCAGGTTTTCTGAGCGGTTGTAACCTCCGGCTCCTGCGGATCGACGTAGGTGAACAGGCCTGTTCCTCTTGAGGTGTAGAATCCCGCTCCGTCGGGGTCTTCCCGGTCTATTGCGAGGATGTATCCGCCGGATATTACCGGCTCGACGCTGTCCCAGGGCTTGAGCGAATCGATGTCAACTCTGTCGTCGTTGACCCTGATCTTCTCCATGAAGTAATACAGCCCGACATAGTGACTGGTGGCTACTTGTCCGCCGCCGGTGTTGAGATATACTTCGCAGGCGCGTGTTCTGGCGGCGTATCGTCCGACCTGTCGGCTCATCTCGTAAGCCAGGGCGTTGTTGATCAGGGCGGTGTCGTATATGAACGGCGCGTAGAGGAC
>JAFGTU010000084.1 GCA_016933985.1 Sedimentisphaerales bacterium
TAAGAAGGACCTTGGTATTCATACGGAGATGTTCAGTGACTGGATTATAGGGCTGATTGAAAGCGGAGCGGTGACGTGCGCCAAAAAGACGCTCAATCACGGCAAAATCGTGGCGAGCTTTTGTATGGGCTCAAGGCAACTTTACGACTATATAGACAATAATCCTTTTTTCGAGTTTTATCCTACCGAATATGTCAACGACCCTCACATAATAAGCCAGAATGAGAAAATGGTCGGGATAAATGTCGGTCTGGAAATCGACCTGACGGGTCAAGTATGCTCCGACTCGCTGGGTTACAGATTTTACAGCGGAATCGGCGGGCAGGTTGATTTTATTCGCGGGGCAGCCAGAAGCAGGGGGGGCAAGGCAATTATCGCGATGCCATCTACCGCGAAGGGCGGGGAGATAAGCAGGATTGTGCCGCATCTGACTGAAGGAGCCGGCGTAGTTACTACTCGCGGCGACGTTCACTATGTAGTTACTGAATATGGGACTGCCTACCTGCACGGCAAAAGCATCAGAGAAAGAGTGCTGTCGCTGATTAACATAGCGCATCCGAAATTTCGGAAAGAGCTGATTCAGGCGGCGAAGTCCCATATGTATATTTACGCCGACCAGATAGAACTTGACACCGAGAAAGTGACGTATCCAGAAGAGCTGGAGCGTTATGATACTTTACGCGACGGCACGGAGATATTTTTCAGGCCTGTGCGGCCTACCGATGAAGCGGCATTGTCGGAGATGCTGTATTCGCTGAGCAGCCAGTCTGTTCAGACGCGTTATATGACCCACACGATTGCGTTTCCTCACAAAGACGTGCAGCAGTTGACGAACATTGATTATCTTCAGGACCTTGCTATTATTGGGACGGTCCCCGGAGTTTCCGGCGAAGAGATAGTCGCTATTGCCCAGTATTTTCTCGACCCTAAGACCCAGGCGGCGGAGGTGGCCTTTATTGTGCAGGATGAATGGCAGCAGAAGGGTATGGGGACATTCCTACTGGATTACCTTACTCAAATAGCGAAGAAGCTCGGCGTGAAGCGTTTTTATGCGAAGGTATTGCCGAGCAATAAGGCGATGCTGGCGATTTTTCACAACTCCGGCTACAAAGTGAACACGGAGTTCGACGGCCAGGTTTACAGTGTAACATACGATTTGGCAGAGAAAGAAAGGTAGAAGCGGCCTTTGGAGGCAAGAGAAGCGGTATTTGTTTATTCGCAGGAGCTCGAGAAGTATCCATATCCTCCTGAACATCCGTTTAATACAATCCGGGCTAAAAGGGTTCGAGAGATTGTAAGCTCAATGGGGCTTTTGTCTGGGGGCGGGAGAAGGGAAGCAGCGCCTGAGCCGGTTGAGAGGATCGTTCTAAAAAAGTTTCACTCAGCACGTTATCTGCACGTTTTGAAAGAGGCGTCCGAAGGCAAATTTAACGCTGAAGCACTGAGTATGGGGATCGGGACGTCGGATTGTCCGGTTTTTAAGGGGTTATATGAGGGAGCGGTCCTAGCCGCCGGAGGAACACTGGTGGGTGCAAAGCTGATATTATCAGGCGAAGCAGATGCGGTGTTTAATCCATCGGGCGGATTTCATCACGCGGGGCCGCAGCGAGCATCGGGGTTTTGCTACATTAATGATGTCGCGCTTGCGTGTATGGTGCTGGCAGAAGAGGGGAAACGAGTTTTATACTTAGACGTGGACGTTCATCACGGCGACGGGGTCGCATACGCATTTTATGACCGGCGAGACGTTATGACTATATCATTGCACCAGAACCCGAGGACGTTATTTCCGGGAACAGGATTCGAGGATGAAATCGGCAGTGGGGAAGGGAAGGGCTACTGTGTAAATGTACCCCTGCCGATGGGCACTTACGACGAGGCGTATATGAAGGCTTTCGAATCGCTGGTGCCGTCTTTGATTGGAGCTTTCAAGCCCGATGTATTTGTTTTCGAGCTTGGGGCGGATGCTCTTGCAGGCGACCCGCTTGCACATTTGCTTCTGACTAATAACGTCTATGCAGAAATCATCAATCACCTGTTAAGTTTTAACAAACCCATTCTTATGACTGGGGGCGGTGGTTACAACATCGACAACACTGTGAGAGCGTGGGCTTTGGCTTGGAGCATTCTGTGCGGCGCTGATACAGATAAGGAAGTAAGCCCTACTGTTGGTGGTGTTATGCTCGGTAGCATCGAGTGGCAGGGCGGTTTGAGGGACAGACATATAGTGCCGACAGAACAACAGAGAACAGTGGTTGCTCCTGCGGTCGAGGGGGTAATCAAGCAGGTCAAAGAAACAATATTCCCTTTGCATAACATTGTCACGTAAATAAAAAGCAGCCCAAGCTATGGCCTGGGCTGCTGGAATCACTTAACCTCTTTCAGTTGTGGCGTTTTAGGTTTTGGCGTAGAGCTCCTTTAGTACCTGATACAGGGCTGTATATACCGCCGATGCTCCGCAAACGATTCCTTCATAGCCGGCAATCTTCTTTATAACAGCATTGCCGGTATAGTCGCCAATCGCCAACAGGAAGAACAGTAGTGCAAGAGAGCCAAAAATAAACTGTAAATATCCATTGAGTTTAAAGGTGCCGATGAACATTACAAAGGTGAATATTCCCCACGCCAGCAGGTACGCTACCATTGCATTGGTATCAGGAGCGTCTCCCAGACCGAGCTTGGGCATAATCAACAGAAACACCAGAGAAAGCCAGAACAAGCCGTATGAAGTAAAAGCTGTCGCACCAAAGGTATTATTCTTCTTCCATTCGAAAATACCTGCGAAAATTTGCGCCAGCCCTCCGTAGCAAATACCCATAGCCAGAATCATAGTGCCGAGTTTAAACAAACCTGCGTTGTGCAGGTTCAACAGGACAGTGGTCATACCGAATCCCATCAGGCCAAGAGGTGCAGGATTGGCGGTGGTGTCCTTTAGTACGACAGTTTTGTAATTGGTATCGTTTTCCATAGTTATTTCCTTTCGCTAAATTCTCGCTGGGTGATGGTTGAGCACCCATCCTACAATTGTTTTTGCAGATATAAATAGTATTTACAGTCCTCGTCCCTTGACAAGCACTTCAACCACATGCGGGTCGGCGAGAGTGGTAATGTCGCCGAGGTTTGAAGTGTTTCCCTCAGCTATCTTACGCAGGATTCGCCGCATAATCTTTCCGGAGCGGGTTTTCGGAAGTGCCGGGGCAAACTGAATAGTTTCCGGAGCGGCAATAGGTCCAATTTCCTTGCGAACGTGCATAATAAGCTCTTTCTTAAGCTCCTCACTCTCGGTGACGCCACTTACAAGTGTAACAAAGGCATACAGCCCCTGTCCTTTGATTTCATGAGGTATAGGCGTAACGGCAGCTTCGGCAACTTTTTCGTGGCTGACAAGGGCGCTTTCAACCTCTGCGGTACCGATACGATGGCCGGAGACATTAACTACATCGTCGATTCTGCCCATCAGCCAGTAATCGCCATCTTCGTCGATGCGGCAGCCATCACCAGCGAAGTAAATGTTATCAAACATTGTAAAGTATGTATCAATAAACCTGTCATGGTCACCCCACATTGTGCGCATCATTCCGGGCCAAGGCCTTTTTATACAGAGCTTGCCACCTTCGTTCACATCGCATTGGCTTCCATCGTCCCGCAGGACAATGGGGTCGACACCAAAAAATGGCCGGCTTGCACTGGCAGGTTTTAAGGTATGTGCACCGGGCAGCGGCGTAATTAAAATGCCACCGGTTTCAGTCTGCCACCAAGTATCGACAATCGGACATTTATTTCGGCCAATCTTTTCGTAGTACCATATCCAGGCTTCAGGATTTATCGGCTCACCTACAGTGCCGAGTATTCTCAAGGCATTGAGCTTGTACTTTGCAGGCCATTGCTCACCGAGACGCATCAGGGCTCGAATAGCGGTTGGCGCCGTATAGAAAACGGTAACGCCGAATTTGTCACAAATATACCAGAAGCGTCCGGCGTCAGGATAAGTTGGGACCCCTTCAAACATCAATGACGTGCTGCCGTTTGCAAGCGGGCCATAGACAATATA
>JAFGTU010000085.1 GCA_016933985.1 Sedimentisphaerales bacterium
CACAAGGTTTTCGGGGGGCGGCGTTTTGGGCGTGGGCGGTCTCGATAGGGGTGCATCTGATAGTGCTCTCGGTTTTCGGGGTTGTCAGGTTCTCCAAAGCCCAGGGGCAGGATGAGCACCTCCTCGCCCCGACAGGGAGAATAGGGAGCATAACGCAGCCGGTGCAGGCGGCGGCTGTGATGCCCAAGCCAAAGATGAGCGAAGCGCCGGCCGTAATAGCGAGAAGCCGATACGCCGGGATGGGGGAGAAATCGTTGCCGCTCGAGCGAATCTTCAGCCCTGCAGAACCGATCTTCCGGGATTGGCACGGGATAACCAGCTCAGAGAGCACCATTTCGCCGGCCAGCAGCGGATTTCCGGGTGGGATTGAATTCTTTAGCAAAGGGGGCGGGCAGCGAAAAGTCTGCTATCTTGTGGATTGCTCGGGGAGTATGCAGGGTATATTCGAGCAGGTGCGGGAGAAGCTCAAGGAGTCGATAACGGCGTTGCAGCCGGACCAGTATTTCTATCTTATATTCTTCGGCGACGGCAGGCTGTATGAAATCGGCGACGGCAAACTGTTGCGGGCGACGCCAAAGGCTAAGGCTGCGGCCGGCGATTTCGTCGATTCGATACGCCCTGAAGGGAGGACCAATGCCGCCGCCGCCCTTGAAAGAGTCGTGCAGATTCAAGACGGCAAGGGGATAAGCCCGTCTCTCGTGTATTTTTTAACGGACGGGTTTGAGCTGACCGGCGAAGATACAACCGCGTTTCCGCAGAGAATAGCAAATCTGCTGGAGAAGTGCGCCTCTGAGATGAAAATCAATACGATAGCGTTTCTGCCGCAGGCCGACGACCGCATAATGCTGGAGACGATAGCAAGACAGAGCGGCGGAGAGTTCCTTTGCATCGGGGGCAAGTGAAGATGAGGCGGTTCGAGTTCTGATAGTTGAGATATTAGGCACTGAATGACAAGCGAAGGCATGAACAAAAGCCTGTTGATAAAGACACTTGCCCTGACTACCGGCCTGGCCGGCGTGGCGGCGGCGATGTACTTCGTGGCGCGCGGCCTGGCCGGCGGTTCGGACCGGAGCGGCGAGCTGCCGACTTTTTTGGAGCAGTTTGTGATAGCCGGCGGGCCCATTGTCTGGTTCGTTTTGCTGCCGATGTCACTTATCACGGTCTATCTTGCAACCTTGTATTTTCTAACGATTCGCCGCTCCAAACTGCTTCCCGACGGTACAGTCTCCGGCATCACCGGGGCAATACGGCAATTCGGTCTGGGCCGGCTGGAGGCTCGTTTGGCAGGCCGCAGCGACCTTGTCGGCGTCGCGGTGGCAAAAGCAGTCGGTGCGGGCAGGGGCGACTGGTTCCGAATACGAAACATTCTCGCCGAGTCTCTCCAGGACCGGGCATCGGGGCTTCTGCGGCGAATTGAATGGCTCAACCTTATTGGCAACGTCTCGCCGATGGTGGGCCTGTTCGGAACGGTTTACGGGATGATAAAACTCTTTAACACGATCGTTCTGGCCGGCGGAGAGCCGCAGACGGTCCAGTTGGCCGACGGGATATCCATAGCGCTGGTCACCACATTCTGGGGTCTTTTCATTGCGATCCCGGCTTTGGCGGTGCACGGCGTGTTTCAAAACCGCATCGAAGCGCTGGTGAACGATGCGGTTATGGAGGCCGAGAGCATTATGCCCGAGATAAGGCGGGGCCTGGAGAGGCAAAAGCTCGCCCTGGCCCGACGTGCCGACAAGGCCTCGCAGGCAGTGCGGGGGCTCGCAAGCGTAACCGCATCAGCGACAAGTGAAGTAGTGCCTTCTCGCTGAGAAGGAAAGGGGCAAGAGATAATGTCTTTTAGACGCACTGATCAGTTTCGCGGCAGGCCGAGACAAAACTCGTTCAATATGACCGCCGTAATCGACATCGTCTTTCTGCTTATGATATTTTTTCTGGTCGCCTCGCGGTTTATCGAGACGGAGAATTTTGCGGTGACGGTCCCGGACGGCTGCCAATTCGCTCAAGAGGACGAAAACACCGTGCTGACGGCTACCCTGACGGTTACGAAGAAAACTGAGGATGAAACCACTTTTGCGCTGGGGGCCGAAGAGATCACGCTGCAGGATACCGGCTCTCTGCCCGGCGTGGTCGCCAGGCTTGCGGAACTGATAGATGCGCGATTACAGACCTTGCCGGGCGACGGCAGAATTGTCACCCTGCGTATCGACAAGGACATTCCCTTCTCCCATGCCCAATACGCCCTGGCGGCCGTAGCCCGAAGCGCCGCAACGAACATCCGCCTGGCGGCTTTTGGTGCAAAGTCCCCGTCGGGAGACCAACATACAGGGGAATGAAGTCATTTTGCCGAGCCGGGAATTCTGCGGAGTCTTGTCTTTATGCGGATTCCTTTTCTTTTTTGGCTTTTTGCTTTGCGGAGAAGAGGTCGGCTTTGCCTTCGACGATGTCGGCGCTGATAATATAGCTTGCCGGCTTTGCCTCTTCCGGCAGTTGGTACATCAGATCGATCATCAGCTCCTCGGTGATCGCGCGCAGGGCGCGTGCGCCGGTGTCGCGCGTGAGCGCTTTCCTGGCAAGGGCGTGCAGGGCGTCGCTTGAGAACTCCAGCCTGGCGTCCTCCATTTCGAAGAACCTCTGGTACTGCCTGACCAGCGCGTTCTTGGGCTTGGTCAGTATGTCTGTGAGGGCCTTTTCGTCAAGGGCCGAGAGCGTGGTAATGACCGGAAGCCTGCCGACCATTTCGGGGATCATCCCATACTCGATAATGTCTTCAGGGATCACCTGTCGGACTACGTCGCTGTAGGCGGTTTTGTCATCGGTTTGGCGAGTAAGCTCCGAATCGAATCCTATCATTTTCTGGCCGAGGCGTTTCTTGATGATGTTTTCAAGCCCGACGAAGGTCCCCCCGCATATAAACAGTATCTGGGTCGTATCCATCTGAATATAGGACTGCTCCGGATGCTTCCTGCCGCCCTG
>JAFGTU010000086.1 GCA_016933985.1 Sedimentisphaerales bacterium
ACAACATTCTGAATGATTGTATTACTGATTAACCCGGATTGAGATTGCAGGGCGTTAGATTGAAAACAATGGTGGGCTACGAACATAGTTGTGAGAGAGCGAAAGGCGATGCTCGCAGCCCACCGGATACTTATTATACCAGAGACCAAAACAAAGGGAAGAGGCTACGGGCTATTATCCTCGCACCAGTGCAGGGGCATTAGGTAGAAGTCTTCGAAATCAATATCGCAGTTGTCGTTCAAATCGCCTGCCACGATGGTCTCGCACGGCAGGGGGCGAAGGGCAGCGCCCTCGATGATGGCTCTTTGAGGCTGTTGTTCGACAGAAGGGGGAGAGGCGAAAAATGCACCGCGTACGTTTAGTTCGCGTGAAATGATCGTCGATTGTATGCGGTCTGTGTGTGCAGAAGGGCTATAAAGGCGAGGATGTTTTCGAGGGGGGCGTCGGGTTAGATACTGTTGGTGGGCAGAGCCCACCCTACGGGCTGAATTCATAGCCTCGCACAGCGGACAAGGACGATCAATTCATCGTCGCCGAGGATACATCAGAGCGCTCCGCCCACCATAGCCGGACACAAGGATTGCGTCAAAACAGTCAATAGAAAATAATCAGTAGTCAGCGGTCAGGAGCAGCCCATTGAGTTACCGCAGTTGAAGCATTTGTAGCAAGTTCCGTTTCGGACGGTGATGGAGCCGCAGATGTCGCAGGCGGGGGCATCGTCCATGAAGTGCTCGAATTGGGAGTTGAACTGCTGCATGACGGCGGTTTCGGCCTCCAATTGTCCGTCGGGCTCGGCTATGGCCGTTTTCACCAATGCCCCGATGCGATTCATCACCCCGGAGAACCTGCCCGTCGGCGGCGTTGAATGCTCTTTTTCACCATGTTTTGGCCCCCGCGGGTCAGTGCCGATAAGGTCCTTGTCCTTATGCTTATCCTTGGCCCCGGCCTTGACCTCGGCAATCTTCTTTGCGAGGTCTTTGGTCTTCTCGACCAACTGCCGAGCAGTCGTTGTGTTCTTATTCTCCGGCGCAGGCGGTACAGCGGACCTGTTCACCAGATTCTTCTCAGCATAGCCGGGTATGAACTGGCAGCCAAGCCAGCAGAAGATGTAGTCTATCAGGCTTTTTGCAAAGGGCATATCGCGGTTAGAGGTCATTCCCGCCGGCTCAAACCTTGCATGACGAAACTTATCGACAAGCGTAATCAGCGGTACGCCGTACTGCAGCGCCATTGAAGTGCACGTCCCTATAACATCCATGAGGCCTCCGACGGTGCTGCCCTCTTTGGCCATCGTGATAAAGAGCTCGCCGGGCTGACCATCCTCATATAGCCCGACGGTGAGATAGCCCTCGTGGCCTGCGACGGAGAATTTGTGCGTTATGCTCTGTCGCGTATCGGGGAGTCTTTTTCGCAACGGCCTGGCGGCCTGTGCAGCCGGCTCGGCGGTCTTGGCGCCGGCGTCTTTATGCTTCTTGGTGGAGACCGGCTGAAGCTTCTTGGAGCCATCGCGGTAAATCGCAACCGCCTTGAGTCCGAGCTTCCAGCCTTCCATATATGCGCCGCTGATCTCCTCGGCGGTGCTTTCTTTGGGCATATTTATCGTCTTGCTTATCGCGCCGGATATGAAGGGCTGAACCGCAGCCATCATCTTCAGATGAGCCGAGTAGTGAATATACCGTTTTCCGTTGCGCGGCTTGAAGGCACAATCGAAGACGGCCAGATGGTCGGGGTTGAGCTTTTCGGCCCCTTCGATCATCTCGTGCTCGTCAATGTGGTCGGAAATGGCCTTGATATCGTCGGCGTTGTATCCTAATCGCTCGAGGGCCATGGGAACCGTCTTATTGACAAGCTTAAGCATGCCGCCGCCGGCGAGCAATTTATACTTAACAAGGGCAATATCCGGCTCAATGCCCGTCGTATCGCAGTCCATCATAAAACCGATAGTGCCGGTCGGGGCAATCACCGTGGCCTGGGCATTGCGAAATCCGGCCTTCGAGCCTGAATCGAAGGCCGCATCCCAGGCGTCTTTCGCAGCGTTGCGGAGCTCTGCCGGGCAGTGCGACTCCGGAATATCGTAGGCATGCTGGCGGTGCATATTGATGACCTTGAGCATCGGATCCTTGTTCTTCTCAAATTCCTTGAAAGGCCCCTTAACAGAGGCGATCTCCGCGCTGGCGGTATAGGCCGCACCTGTCAATAATGCGCTGATCGCCCCGGCGATTGCGCGAGCCTGCGCCGAATCGTAGGGAAACGCCAGGCTCATAATCAGAGAGCCCAGATTGGCATAGCCAAGTCCCAGAGGGCGGAACAAGTGGCTGTTTGTGGTAATTGGCGCGTCCGGGTAGCTACCGCCATCGACCAGAATCTCCTGAGCAATGATGAAAATGCGAATCGCCTTCTTGAATGACTCGACATCGAAAGAACCATCCTCCTTGCGGAACTTTATGAGATTCAAGGAAGCCAGATTGCACGCCGAATCATCGACGAACATATACTCACTGCAAGGATTGGACGCATTTATCGGCCCCGAATTCGGGCACGTATGCCAGCGGTTAATCGTGCTATGGTACTGCAAACCCGGATCTCCGCAGATTCTCGTGCCCTCGGCAATCAAATCCATAAGCTCGCGTGCGGAATGTTCCCCTAACTTCTGGCCCGTGGTCACGGCATGGGTGATCCAATTCTCGTCCTTCTCGACCGACTGCATAAACTCGTCGGTTACGCGCACGGAGAGATTTGAATTCTGGAACATTACGCTGCCGTAGGCCTCGTTGTTGTATTCGCCGTCGTAACCGGCCTCAATCAGCGCCCAGGCTTTCTTCTCCTCTTCGGTCTTGCACGTAATGAATTCCTTAATATCAGGGTGATCGACCTTGAGCGACTGCATCTTTGCCGCGCGTCTGGTCTTTCCGCCGGACTTGATCACCGCGGCAACCTGGTCATAGACCCGCATGAAGCTCAAAGGCCCCGATGGCTTGCCGCCGCCGGAGAGCTTTTCTTTGCTGCTTCGCAGCGTGGAAAGGTCGGTCCCCGTGCCTGAGCCGTGCTTGAAGAGCATCGCTTCGCTGGCGGCCAGCCGCATTATATCCTGCATCGAGTCCTTCACGGACTGAATGAAACATGCCGACGCCTGTGGATACTCATAACTGCCCTCACAAGGCAAGGCGCTATTGGTCTTGGCATCCCAATGATAATTGTGCTTGCTGCCCTTTATCCCGTACACGTCGTAAAGCCCGACATTGAACCACACCGGCGAATTGAAGGAACCGTACTGGTTCACACAGAGCCACGCCAATTCGTTGTAGAAGACCTCGGCATCCGCATCACTTCCGAAATACCCGTCCTTTCTGCCTCGGTCCGCAATTGTCATGGCTACACGGTGCACAAGCTGTTTGAGGGAATGCTCGCGTTGCCCGGTCTCCACATCTCCGTAGAAGTACTTGCTCGCAACCACCTTCGTGGCCAACTGGCTCCAAGTCACGGGCATCTCGATATTTTCCTGCTCAAATACCGCCTGGCCGCTCTCATTGCTGATCTTTGCCGAACGCTTCTCCCATTCCAGCTCATCGAACGGATGCACACCCGCCGCCGAGAAGAACCGTTCCATCTTCAACCCCTCACCACTCCGGTCGTTATGCACAACCGTCTCAGGCGCCGTTTGCTTGCGTTTGAAAGGGTTCTCCGGGTCAAACTTATAAGACATTGACGCGCCTCCAAGCAAAAAAAACAGCCACTAAATACAGGAAACACTACTGCGAGCTACGCTATATATGGTGCAAAAACCCGTAAACTCACTAATCATAGATTAACCAAAAACCAACGAACTGTAAAGACCGAATCCTTTATTTTTTTGCGTCGATTTTAAGCGCTTGGCTCTTAGTCCTTGTCCTTGCTGAATCTATGAAGAGAAAAAACTTTTCTGCGCGCGAAAGATTCTTCACAATCCTCTTGCGAAACCAACAAAACTCTTTTTTCGATAACAACGTATAGCTAAGATACGACTCATCGGAACCATAACCGGAATTGACCGGTATCCTCAAGAGTCTTTGGGGAGTAGTCACGGAAACAGCGCACTTATGCCCGTTGATAGACACAAGAAGAGGCTTGAGAAGATCCGTGGGCAAATACGGGCCTTGCCCACGGTTCCGGGCCTGTATTTCATGAAGGGCCGGGCGGACAAAGTCCTCTATATCGGCAAGGCAAAGAACCTGCGCTCTCGCGTGGCCGGCTACTTCCAGCAAAGTGCCGATCTGATTGCCTCCAGAGGCCCCAAGATCGCCGAAATGGTCACGAAAGTCGAGGCGGTCGACTTCCTCGAAACAGATTCGGAAGTCGATGCGATGCTGCAGGAAGCACGCCTTATCAAGGATATCCGCCCGCCTTATAATACGGAACTGACCGACGATAAAACTTTTCCGTACCTGGAAATCACCGCTCGCGACGATTTTCCCGGCGTCTATATCACTCGCAAGCCGCGTGCGAGCGGCAGCACGCTCTTCGGCCCATTCACAGGCGTCAAAGAGCTCAGGGGAGTCCTCGTTGTGCTGCAGAAGATATTCAAGTTCCGAACCTGCACGCTCAGCATCGCCCAAGACGACCACAAACGGCCCTTCTTTCGCCCTTGCATTCTCTATAGTATCAAGCAGTGCACCGCCCCGTGCGCAGCAAAGATCGACAAGACCCAATACAGGAAAGTGGTCATTGGCGATTTGGCCAGGTTCCTCCGTTCAAAACGCTCGGTTATTATGCGGCGGCTCAAGAAGCAGATGGGCCAGGCCGCTGAAAGGCTCGACTACGAAAGCGCCGCGATGTTTCGCGACCGTA
Organism: Sedimentisphaerales bacterium; assembly: GCA_016933985.1. Taxonomy (GTDB): domain Bacteria; phylum Planctomycetota; class Phycisphaerae; order Sedimentisphaerales; family Anaerobacaceae; genus JAFGCD01. The sequence goes on from JAFGTU010000086.1 coordinate 4,825, forward strand.
TCCGCCTGATCGAGCGTCTGGACCGTCGAGGCGCCCCAGACGAGAATGTTCAGCCCGAAGTCTTTGCCGCAGACCCGGCTTTGGCGCTGACCCAACTGCGCAAGATTCTCCAGAGTCCCGAGCCGGTTCGCATCATTGAAGGCATTGACGTAGCCAATCTCGCCGGCGCCGAGGCGGTCGGCTCACTTGTCAAATTCATCGACGGCAGACCATTCAAAAGCGGCTACCGGCGATTCAAGATAAAGACCGTAAAAGGCATAGACGATTATGCGATGATCGCCGAGGTGGTCAAACGCAGGTACAAGTATGCCATGCATGGCCAAGAAATGTGGCCGGACCTGATACTCATCGACGGCGGCATCGGACATCTAAGGGCCGCTCAAGCCGCACTTTACGATATGACTACTTCCAATCGGGGTGATTGCAGAGACAACCATAAGAGAAAAGCCAAGCCGGTCAAGGAGACGCCCAAAACGAGAATCGCTTCAATTGCCAAGAAGCAGGAGTCGATTTACATCCGGCCGGGCGGCGGACCATTGAATCTGCCCGCCAATTCACCCGCGCGTAAGCTGCTGCAATACGTCCGCGACGAGGCCCACCGTTTCGCACAGCACTACCATCACATCCTCAGAAGCAAGAAGATGCTCAACAACACGCAATGAGCCAGAGTTGTTGTTTCAAGAAGGAGGCTCAGATTCGCTGCTAAAACGCCTAATCAGCAGCCCTTCCCGAACACGAAGGTTATGTTATCGGCCCATCCCCCCAAGAAAAATCAATCCCGCCATATTCATTCCATCCAAAGCCCTCTTTCACAGCGTGGAATCCATACTCGTACTCAAATAACCGCCAATTTGCCTTTTCAGAGCGTTTCTCTTGGACTTTCCCGCCAAAGTCTGTGCTTGTTTACTCCGAAATAAGGTAGTAAGCATCTGGAGCAAGCTATGAGCGTTCTCGAATATCTTGAAGAAGCTGAGGAGAAGAATATGACCAAGGTTAAACACGTCATGACAACGAATGTGGTCACCGTGAGAAAGGACACACCGATAAGCCGGGCTACAGAGCTTCTGATGAGCAACCACATCACCGGCATGCCCGTCGTCGAGGAAGATATGACCCTGGTGGGAGTTATTAGCGAGAAGGATGTGCTGAACTTGTTCTACTCCAGCGGACAGACCACAAACAGGACAGTTAGCGATTTTATGACGACGCCGGCCGTTCACTTCGACCAGGAGGAGGACCTTCAGGACGTTTGCGCCTGCCTGATGGAGAATAGCTTCCGACGCGTGCCGGTAACACTGAACGGAAGAGTCGTCGGCGTTGTCAGCAGGTGCGATGTCCTGGAATATATGTCCCGCGGCGACCACGACCCAAGCGGCGAGCAGAAGCCTTTGGAGTTGACATCCGCCCCGCCCCACGGTCAATGATTGGAGCTTTGGCTCTCAATAACCGGTCCAATCCCGGTCGGGACGGCGTCAAAGAAGTCCCATAATCGCTCATCTTAACAGAATCAGGGACAATTATAGAATAGCACATTCCGTAAACAGCACCTGCACGAAAGGCCCTTCCGCGCAACGTCCAGGAAATCACGGAATCCAAGGCCAAACCACAAGACAATAGCCGCACCTCGACTTCGGCTTGGCCGCCTCGGGCTGACCTTGTCCACACGCGCGTGCAATAAAGCAGCTTTCCGGCTATGTCTGCTTAATCTGCCTCCTACCAGGGCCGAAAAGGAGTATATGCGATTCCGAACGCCTTCGCATGAACAAGTATATGCACATGGGGGTCGGAATCCGTCTAAAGACGCAGAACCGAAAATGAGCAGCACCAAGAATGTCAAAATGCTGACCTGGCTCCAGTTTTGTACCGTGGCAATAGTCGTCCTCGCCGCCTGGTTGTACGTGCGTCCTCAACAACTGACTTCTGCAGCAACAGGCGGAATAATCGACGGAATACTCTTCTCCCCCGATAGTCCATCCGTCCTGATCGATGGGCAAGTCCTAAAAGTAGGAGATACGATATACGGCGTTGAGGTCGTCGCGATAGGCAGACGTATCGTTACTTTTGAGAGGAACAACAAGAGATGGGAGCAGCGCGTGCAGGAACGCCCCAATCCGGCGTGGGACGAACCCGATCCGACCGAATCCGACGCAAACGACGTCCTTTGATTCGCTGCACTGAAAGGTTCTTACGCACCCAAACAGGCCAACTAATCGATAGAACGCCTACAGGAAATACAGGTCTATCGGTTTGATGTATATGTTGCGGAACTCGATCTCGCTGCCCTCGCTCTGCAGGCAGATCCAGCCTGATGTATCGGTGGCGTTGGTCCCCTTGTTCTGAAGGACTTCGTTGACATAGAGCGTGATTTCATTGCCTTTGCAGATGATATCATAGGCATTCCACCGGCCCACGGGATTCTCGCTGCTATCTTCCTTCTTTGGCACGCCAACGTATTGCTTTTCGACGTCCTGGCAATCCTTGCCGTCAACGGTTATGCCCGTGCCGTTGATAAGGACAAAATCACCGGCGCTTCCGGCCTTGAGCTGGGCTTCGATAGTGCGGGGCCAGACCTTGTCCTTGCCGCTCGAATGCAGCAGGACGCCGCTATTGGTCGGCTGGCCCACCCAGCGCCACTCGACGTGCAGGACATAATTCTTGTACTTGCCCTCCGTTCGCATATACCCGTTGGGGACGCCTTTGCAGTTGATAACGCCGTTCTTGACCGACCAGACATCGTCCATATCGACGCCTTCCTCATCCACGTGGAGCTTCCAGCCGGTAAAATCCCTGCCGTTGAAGAGATCCACCTTCTCATCCGGCATAATCGCTTCGCCGCTGTGGCATCCGCCAAGCACCGCCAGAAAAACCGTCAAGACGCTCAATCCAACCAACCTGCAAGCAGCGTTTTTCATTGCCTTGTCTCCAAGAATGCTTTCCCAGCCCAAGTTTACATTGCGATTGTTAATTGCACGCCACAAAGGGGCCGCTTCGGGTCATCACAATACCAAAGCCAGCCGGAGAACTCAAACATATATCCCCGCCGCCAACGGATTCCCCGCTTGTTCGGAGGTTCAAGTGACGATATACTTGATTTGATCGCCTTGAGACGAACCAAAGAGTCAAAATCGGAAAGGGAAATACATGGCGGGTCATAGCTGCAGCTCCGAAACAAAAAGTGGGGGCCTGACCAGACGGACGTTTCTAACTCGTTCGGCGCTGGCTGCTTCAAGTCTGGGAGCGTCATCAGCGATAGGCTGGGCCAAAAGGGAAGAAACAGACAAGTTGCAGGAGCCTTTTCCCGTGGCTATTCGCGTGGATGCGGCCAGGCCTATCGGCAGGCTGCGGCCTATATGGCGATTCTTCGGTGCGGATGAGCCGAACTACGCGACTATGAAGAACGGCAGGAAGCTGATTGCCGAACTCGGCGAGCTGGCCCCAAAACGGGTCTATTTCCGTGCGCACAACCTGCTTTGCTCCGGCGACGGCACGCCGGCGCTGAAGTGGGGATCATCCGGGGTCTATAGGGAGGATGATCAGGGCAACGCGGTCTATGACTGGAGGATTCTCAAGAACCTGTTCGATACGTACATCGAGCGGGGCGTTAGGCCTTATGTCCAGATGGGTTTCATGCCCAAAGACCTATCAATCAAGCCTGAGCCCTATCAGCACAAATGGACACCCAAGGCCAAATACGATGAGATCTTCACCGGCTGGGCCTATCCGCCCAAGAATTACGAGAAATGGGCCGAACTCATCTATCAATGGGCCAGGCACTGCGTGGCCAGGTACGGACGCGAGGAGGTCGAGACATGGTACTGGGAGACGTGGAACGAGCCGAATATCGGCTATTGGCGGGGCACGCACGAAGAATTCTGCAAGCTCCATGATTACGCCGTCGATGCGGTCCGCCGTGCCCTGCCCAGCGCGCGTGTCGGAGGGCCGGATGTGGCGGGCAGCGGCGAGAAGTTCCAACGCGATTTTCTGGAGCACTGCCTCCGCGGGACCAACCACGCCACGGGCAAGAAGGGCACGCCGCTGGATTTTGTATCTTTCCACGCCAAAGGCTCGCCGCGATTCGTCGATGGGCACGTGCGGATGGGCATCGCCAATCAGCTTCGCACTATCGACGAGGGCTTCGGGATAATCGCATCTTTCCCCGAAT